>CABYJS010000003.1 GCA_902519375.1 uncultured Pelagibacteraceae bacterium | reverse complement strand
AAAAACCTGCTAAAGGTGGGATTCCAGCCAATGAAAATAAAATCAATAATAAAGATAATGATAATAATGGATGATTTTTAGATAAACCTGACAAATCTTCAATGTCTTCAAAGTATTTATTATTTCTTTTCATCATTAATAAACATGAAAATAAACCTAAATTCATTAATATATAAATCGTTATATATATAACTGAGTTTTGAATTCCATCATTAGAGCCTGTTGCTAGTCCAGCTAGTGTATATCCAACATGTCCTATAGAACTGTAAGCTATAAGTCTTTTGAGATTAGTTTGTCCTATGGCTGCAATTGCTCCAAAAATCATTGATGCTATTGATAGAAAAATTAATATCATTTGCCACTGATCTATTAGATTTAAAAAAGGAACATACAAAAACCTTATAAATACAGTAAGAGCTGCAATTTTAGGTACCATTGTAAAAAACAATGTAACAGATGTCGGTGAACCTTCGTAAACATCTGGAGCCCACATATGAAACGGTACAGCTGAAATTTTAAATGCTAGTCCAACTAAAATAAAAACTATACCAAATGTAATAGCATATTCATTTGAATTTAATTGATTAGCAATAATATTAAAGTTGGTTGATCCAGTAAATCCATATATTAAAGAGCATCCATATAGCAATAAACCAGATGATAATGCACTTAAAACAAAATATTTTAATCCCGCCTCTGAGGACTTAAGTTGATCTCTATTGAACGTTGCTAGAACATATAAAGCTAATGATTGTAATTCTAATCCCATATAAAATACGATCAGATCATTAGAACTAATCATTACCATCATTCCCAATACTGAACTTAAGATAAGAATTGGATATTCAATTTTAAAAATTTGAAACGTTTTTAAATAATTCGATGATATCACTAAAACTAAAAAAGCAGCGAGTAAGGTAATTATCTTCATAAAAGATGACAAATAATCAATTATAATACTAGAGTTAAATAAAAGAGTTTCTTCAATACCTAAAGTTTCATTCAATGTAATTACAGAAGTGATAAGTAAAACAATCAACGAAATATTTTGAATTAATCTTGAGCTATTTTTTTTGAAGACACCTAAAATGAGAAGAAACATTATTGATAACGAAAGAAAAATTTCTGGGAAAACTAATTCTAAATTTATCATTTTTAGTTATTAATTATGTTAAAATTATATACTTTTATTAAATCAGTTATAGAAACTTCAATAGTATTTATCAAAAGATCTGGGTAAAACCCAAAAATTAATATTGGTGCAGCTAAACAGGATAAAATGAATAATTCAGATTTGTTCAGATCAATCATTTGTTTTAGATCTGGATTAATTAATTTTCCAAAAACTACTCTTTTATATAGCCAAAGCATGTATGCTGCACCTAATATCACCCCTAAACTAGCAAGCACCGCAACTAAAAAATTATCTTTAAATGCACCCATTAAAATTAAAAACTCACCTACAAATCCACTGGTTCCGGGTAGTCCTAATGCGGCTAGTGTAAATATCATGAATAAAACTGAATATTTTGGAATAATGCTTACAATACCACCATAAGTATTAATCAATCTAGAGTGCATTCGATCATATACAACTCCAACACATAAAAAAAGTGCTGCTGCTACTAATCCATGGCTGATCATTTGTAAGATACTTCCCTCAAGTCCCTGTTGTTGGATTGTAAAAATTCCTAATGTTACAAAACCCATATGGGCTACAGATGAATAAGCAATTAATTTTTTCATATCTTCTTGCATTAGAGCAATTAATGATGTGAAAATAATTGCAATAATACTTAGTGTATAAATTAAGGGGGTAAAGATTTCTGAGGCAATGGGAAATAAACCTAATGAAAATCTAATAAATCCATAACCGGCCATTTTAAGTAAAATTGCCGCTAAAAGCACTGATCCTGCTGTTGGAGCTTCAACGTGAGCATCTGGCAACCATGTATGTACAGGCCACATTGGAGTTTTAACAGCAAAAGAACTGAAAAAAGCAAGCCATAAAAGATTTTGATATTTAGTATCGATTCCTAATTCATAAAGTTCAGTTACATCAGTCGTACCTGAAATCCAATAAATAGAAATTATAGCAACCAACATTAATACTGAGCCTAGTAATGTAAATAAAAAAAACTTAAAAGCTGAGTAAACTCTTCTTGTTCCACCCCAAATTCCTATTATTAGAAACATTGGAATTAAACCAGCTTCAAAAAACAAATAAAAAACTACAAGATCAAGTGAACAAAATACACCAATCATAAAAGACTCCATTATCAAAACTGCAATTAAAAATTCACCAAGTCTATTTTTGATGGAGTTATTAACTGAGATTATGCAAAGAGGGGTTATAAAAGTTGTTAGAATAATGAATAATATTGAAATTCCATCAATACCAACTTTATAATTTATAAAACCATCGATCCAAACTCTATCTTCTACAAACTGAAACTCTGAAGTCGACTGGTCGAATAACACCCATAAATAAATTGATAAAAAAAAATTTACCAAAGAAGTAAAAAGAGCAACATACTTTATAGTTAAATTAGACTCTTGTTTACTTTTTGTAAAAAAAAGAAAAATTGCCCCTATTGATGGCAATAAAATTAAATATGAAAGAATTGGAAAGTTCATTATTTTACAATTAAGAAAGTTAGTAAAGCAGAAAATCCAAGTAACATCACAAATGCATATTGATATATGAAGCCACTCTGAAATTTGTTAGCTTTAATAGAGCACTTTTTGATTAATGCCGAAATTCCATCCGGACCAAAACCATCAATGATTTTTATATCAAAAAACTTCCATAAAAATAACCCCATTTTTTTTGATGGGATAATAAATAAAAGATTATAAAGTTCATCAAAATACCATTTATTTAATAAAAATTGGTACAAAGGTTTATTTACATCAGCAATTTGTTTTAGTAATACTTTATTTTTAACAAATAAATAATAAGCAACTGGAATTGATATAACCACTAGGATTGGAGTAAGGATTAAAAACCAAAATGGTGGATGTTCAGTACTTAAAGGTTCTAGAAAAAAAATAGAGTCTTGCCAAAAATTATTTACGTTATAACTGTCTAAAAATAATTCTTTAAAAATATACCCTGCAAAAATTGCACCAATAGAAAGTAAAATTAAAGGTATAATCATAACCATAGGAGACTCGTGTGTTTCCTCCATTTTAATATCTTTATTATTATATTCGCCGTGAAAAGTTTTAAACATCAGTCTCCATGAATAGATTGATGTTAAAAAGGCTGTCAAAATACCTAAGCCTGCTGCATAGTATCCAGTTGTGTTTCCTCGTAAATAAGCAAATTCTATAATTGCATCTTTTGAATAAAATCCAGATAGAAAAGGGAAACCAGTTAAAGCTAGTGTTCCTATGACCATTAAAATGTAGGTATAAGGCAGTTTTTTCCAAACTCCTCCCATTTTATTTATATTTTGTTCGTCTTTAAATGCGTGAATAACTGAACCAGATCCTAAAAATAACAAAGCTTTAAAGAATGCATGAGTAAATAAATGAAACATAGCAACATTATAAGCACCCACTCCTGTTGCAAAAAACATATATCCTAGCTGACTACAAGTTGAATAGGCAATTATTTTTTTTATATCTGTTTGAACTAACGCAACTGTTGCTGCAAAAAAAGCTGTACTCATACCAACTACCGTAATTACATTTAAAGCTAGCTCAGAATATTCATAAATAGGTGAACATCTTACTACTAAAAAAACACCTGCTGTAACCATCGTAGCTGCATGAATAAGTGCCGAAACTGGCGTTGGGCCTTCCATAGCATCAGGCAACCAGGTATGAAGCAGAATTTGAGCTGATTTACCCATTGCACCTACAAATAAAAGTAAACAAATTAAGTCAATAGCTTTAACTTCAATGCCTAAAAATAATAATTCTTTATCAATAATGGTTGGAATCAACTCAAATACTTCTGAGTAATTAACCGTCCCAAATAAGTAAAAAATTAAAAAAATTCCAAGAGCAAAACCAAAATCACCAATTCTATTCACTAAAAATGCTTTTATGGCTGCAGAATTAGCTGTATCTTTTTTAAACCAAAATCCTATCAAAAAGTAAGAGCATAAGCCCACACCCTCCCAACCAAAAAATAATTGAATAAAATTATCTGAAGTTACCAGCATCAACATTGCAAATGTAAACAAAGACAAATAGGCCATAAATCTTGGTTTGTGTGGATCATGAGACATATAACCTATAGAGTAAACATGAACCAAAGATGAAATTGATGTTACCACAACTAACATGACTGCAGATAAGGAGTCTATTTTAATAGACCAATTTACATTCAATGATCCAGAATCAATCCAAGTAGCAATTGTAATATTATCTTGATATTGATTAAATATTACCTCATAAAAAACTATAACAGATAAAATTGCAGAAATGGTTACTAAAAAGCTTGTAACAATTTCAGAATTTCTATCACCAATAAATTTTCCAAAAAAACCAGATATAATTGAGGCTAATAAAGGTAATGCAATAATCAAAATTTCCATATTAACCTTTTAATTTGTCTATCTCCTCAACACGAATAGTTCCAGAATTTCTATAATAAACAACAATAATAGCTAATCCTATTGCAGCTTCAGCAGCAGCGACTGTTAAGATGAATAGAGTGAATACTTGTCCTGTTAGATCATTTAAATAAATAGAAAATGAAACGAGATTTATATTTACTGCCAATAAAATAAGTTCAATACTCATCAAAATTACAATAATATTTTTTCTATTTAAAAAAATCCCAACGATACCAATTGTAAAAATTATTGCTCCTAAGGTTAAATAATGACCTAAGCCAATTTCAATCATCAATTTTAACTCCTTTGTTTGATGGTACCTCTAACAATTCCACACCTTCAGACCTTTCTCTTGAAATCTGCTTTATATAACTTTGTGTTTTAACACCTTCTCTTTTTCTAAATGTAAGAACTATTGCACCTATCATTGCTATTAAAAGAATCATTCCGCTGATTTGAAAAACATGAATAAAATCAGTATATAATATTTGTCCCAAAGAATGAGTATTGGTCATTTCACTTATATTATTTAAATAACCAGTGTCGATTAATTCAGGTCTATATTTCCAGCCACCAATAACAATGATTAATTCAAAAAATATCAAAACGCTTATTATAAGTCCTATTGGTATATGCCCTGAACTATCTTCAGATAATAGCCATTGGTTTTTTTGCTGAGCTACATTTAACATCATTACTACAAATAGAAATAAAACAGCAACAGCACCAACATAAACAATTAACATAATCATTCCCAAAAATTCTGCACCAATCATAATAAAAAGGCAGGAAATACTTATAAAATCTAAGATTAAAAAAAAAACTGAATGGACTGTATTTTTAGAAACAGTAACCATTATCGCAGAAATGATAGCAATAAATGAAAACACATAGAAAAATATTGCGTGAGCTATCATTAATTATCTGTATGGATTGTCTGATTTAATATTTGCTGCTAAAATATTTTCCCATCTATCTCCATTATCTAGAAGTTTTTCTTTAGTATAATAAAGTTCTTCTCTTGTTTCTGTTGAAAATTCAAAATTTGGACCTTGAACTATTGCATCTACCGGACATGACTCTTCACACAGACCACAATAAATACATTTCATCATATCGATATCATAACGAGTAGTTTTTCTACTACCATCTGATCTTTCACTGGACTCGATGGTTATAGCTTGAGCAGGACAAACTGCTTCACATAATTTACAAGCTATGCATCTTTCCTCACCATTTGGGTATCTTCTTAGGGCATGTTCCCCTCTGTATCTTGAGCTAATTTTTCCTTTTTCAAACGGGTAATTGATAGTTTTTTTTGATTTAAATAATTCTTTCATGGCAATGAATAACCCACTTATAAAATCGGTCATTAGAACTGTTTTTAAAAATCTTGTTATTTTCATTTAGATTGTTGGTAAAAGGTTAAAATAAAAAAGATAACTTGAAGTCAAAACTACGTAAACTAAAGACAGAGGTAAAAATATTTTCCAACCTAATCTCATTAACTGATCATATCTATATCTAGGTACTATTGCTTTAACTAAGGCAAATAAAATAAATAAAAATAAAATCTTAAATATTAACCAAATAGCTCCTGGAATTAAATTAAAAGGATATAATTCTATTGGAGATAACCAGCCACCTAAAAATAAAATTGAGCCTAAGGCGCACATTAATAAAATATTAGCATATTCACCAAGCCAAAACATAGCATACATCATACCAGAATATTCGGTTTGATAACCAGCAACTAATTCAGCTTCTGCCTCGGGTAAATCAAATGGAGGTCTATTTGTTTCTGCTAATGATGAAATAAAAAAAATAACAAACATTGGAAATAACGGAATAACAAACCACATATCCTTTTGAGCTAATACAATATCATTTAGATTTAATGAACCTACACACAGTAGTACATTGATAATAATAATTCCTATTGAAACTTCATAGGAGACCATTTGTGCTGCAGATCTAATTGCTCCTAAAAAAGGATATTTTGAATTTGAAGCCCATCCACCCATTATAATTCCATATACACCTAGAGAGGAAACTGCAAATATATACAAAATTCCTACATTAATATTTGCTAGAACTTGATCTTCTCCAAAAGGTATCACCGCCCAAGCGATTAAGGCGAGTGTCATAGTTATTATGGGTGCAAGAATAAAAATAATTTTATTTGAACTTGCGGGTATAATTATTTCCTTAAAGACATATTTTAAGGCATCAGCAAGTGTTTGAAGTAATCCAAAAGGACCAACTACATTAGGCCCTTGTCTTTTTTGAACAAAAGCCCAAACTCTTCTATCTAACCAAACAATCATAGCAACAGAAACTAAAACTGGAATAAGTAAAAATAAAATTTTATATACTTCTTGGAATATAGTGTTTAAATATTCCATCGTTTAACCTTCTGTGCCTGTTTTCTTAATTTCAGTTTTTGAATTATTACAATCGAGCATAGTTTTTGAAGCTTTTGCAATTACATTTGAAAAATAATATTCTCTAAACTCAACTTTTAGATCCTCATTTTCAAATTCTTTTTGATCACTATTGTTAATCAAAATATCTTTTTGTTTATCTTTTTTTAAATTCAGGTAGTTTAACATACTACTTTCTAGCTCTTCTTTATCGTTAAAAAGTTTACGATTATTCATTGTTTCTGCTATTTCATTAATAATTTGCCAATCTTCTTTCGCGTCGCCAGGAGGATATGAAGCTTTGAATGCTTTTTGAATTTTACCCTCTAAATTTGTATAATGTGCTGACTGTTCTGTGTAAGCTCCACCAGGTAAAATTATATCTGCAATTTCTGCTCCTTTATCACCATGACTTCCTTGATAAATTATAAATTCATCTTTTTTGATAAAGTCTAAATTATCTTGACCAACTAAATAAACAATTTCAAATTTATTTTTCATAAGATCGTCTAAAACTTTATTGGTTTCATCTACTAAACCTAAATCAAAAGAACCAACAGTTGATGCATTTGTAGATAATATATTAAGAGGATTCCAATCATTTATAAATTTACCATTTTTAGATAAAAATTTCTTTAGTGACTGAAAGAGATAATTTGCAGCTTTAACTTTTAAAAACGACTCACCTAAAATAATTAATGGTTTTTTGGAGTTTTTAATATGATTAGATATTTCATTTTTATCCTCAACTATATTTTTGATGGTCTCAGTTTTTCCATCTAGACTTTGGTAAGGATAAGTTAAATCACCAACATCATTTAATGAAACAATCTTAGTGTTATTATTTAGATATGCTTTCCTAATTCTTGCATTTAACATTGTCGCCTCAAAACGAGGGTTTGTGCCAATTAACATTATAAAGTCAGTCTCTTCAATACCATTAATTGTTGAATTAAATATATAATTTTCCCTAAGGGAACAATCTATGAAATTTTTGGATGATCTGGACTCGTATTTATTTGTGTTAATCGTTCTATCAAAAAACTCTTTAAAGATAAAAGTTGTTTCCATGTTTGTAAGATCTCCAACAAAACCACATATTTTATCTTTACTTGCATTTTCTATTTTAGATTTAATAATTTTATAAACCTCATCCCAAGAAGCTTTTTCAAATTTATTATTATATTTCACATAAGGCGTATCAAGTCTTTGGTTTAATAAACCATCACAGGCATATCTTGTTTTATCAGATATCCATTCTTCATTAATATCTTCATTAATAATTGGCAAAACTCTTTTAACTTCCCAGTCATAAGTATCCACTCTTATATTAGAACCTACTGCGTCCATAACATCAATAGTTTCAGTTTTTTTTAATTCCCAAGGTCTTGCTTCAAACACATATGGTTTTGATGTTAACGCTCCTACAGGACAAAGATCGATAACATTTCCAGACAATTCAGATTGTACGGACTTTTCAAGGTAAGTAGTAATTTGCATATCCTCACCTCTTCCAACAGCACCAAGTTCCGGAACTCCAGCGATTTCAGTTGCAAATCTAATACATCTTGTGCAATGAATACATCTTGTCATTTGAGTTTTTATTAGCGGTCCCATATTTTTATCTGGCACTGTTCGTTTATTTTCTTTAAATCTAGACTTATCTATTCCATAAAACATTGATTGATCTTGAAGATCACATTCTCCGCCTTGATCACATACAGGGCAATCTAATGGGTGATTTGCTAATAAAAATTCCATTACACCTTTACGAGATTTTTCAATATTTGGTGTATTAGTTTTTATTACCATTCCTTCTGATGCTGGCATTGCACATGATGCTATAGGTTTTGGAGATTTTTCCATTTCCACTAGACACATTCTACAATTTCCAGCAATTGATAATTTTTCGTGATAACAAAATCTTGGAATTTCAACTCCTGCTTTTTCGCATGCTTGTAAAACAGTTAGCCCTTCTTCAACCTCGACATCTGTATCATTCACTTTTAATTTAAGCATTTTTGTCTAATAAATGTTGGTCTACTAAATAAGGTATATTTTTGTTCTCTTTAACAATCGGATCAAATTTATTTCTTTCTTTAATTTCTTTTTTAAAGTGTCTTAAGAGTCCTTGAACAGGCCAAGAGGAACCCTCACCAAAAGCACAAATCGTATGACCTGCTATTTGGGTTGTTACATCACCCAACATATCAACTTCATCTTTCGTTGCTTCACCTTTTGCCATTCTTTCAAGCATTCTCCACATCCATCCAGACCCTTCTCTGCAAGGTGTGCATTGACCACAACTTTCATGTTTATAAAATCTAGCAATTCTTGCCATACATTTAATAATATCTTGGTCCTTATTTATCACCACTACACCAGCAGTTCCTAAACCACTTTTTTCTGCTACCAGAGAATCAAAATCCATAGTTAAAGTCTCACATTTTTCTTTAGGTATTAATGGCATCGATGAACCACCAGGGATCACAGCTTGAAGATTATCCCAACCACCAATCACACCTCCTGCATGAACTTCAATTAACTCTTTTAAAGGTATGTTCATTTCCTCTTCAACATTACATGGGTTATTTACGTTTCCAGATATACAAAAAATTTTTGTACCTGTATTTTTTTCTCTACCTAATGAAGCAAACCACTTTCCACCTCTCCTTAAAATTGTTGGAACTACAGCTATAGTTTCAACGTTATTTATTATTGTGGGACATCCATAAAGTCCTATTAATGCTGGAAAAGGTGGTTTTAACCTTGGTTGACCTTTGTTTCCCTCTATACTTTCAAGTAGTGCTGTTTCCTCTCCACATATATATGCACCCGCACCGTAATGAATATATATATCCAGGTCCCAACCTGTTCCTGCTGCATTTTTACCGATTAGTTTTTTTTCATAGGCCTCATCAATGGCAGCTTGAAGCTTTTGTCCATCAATAAAATACTCTCCTCGTATGTAAATATAACAAACATGAGCCTGAACTGCATACGAAGCAATTAAACATCCTTCAATTAGTTTATGTGGTTCAAATCTTAGTATATCTCTATCTTTACAAGTACCTGGCTCAGATTCATCTGCGTTAATAACTAAATAATGTGGTCTTGAATTAACTTCCTTAGGTGCAAAAGACCATTTTAATCCAGTAGGAAAACCAGCACCTCCTCTTCCTCTGAGTTGCGAGTCTTTAATTTCATTTATGATCCAATCTCTACCTTTGTTTGTTAATTCTTTAGTATTAACCCAATCACCTCTTTTTTGAGATGAAATAACATCAGATCCCAAATCATTATAAAGATTTTGAAAAATTCTATCTTGATCTTTAAGCATTTTTTAAATCCATTAAAGTTTTTCTATTATTTTCAGGTTCATTACTTGTTCTTCCTCTATAAGAACCCGGTTTAGGCATTTCATCATTTAAAATTTTGTCTAAAATCCTTAAAGTTGTCTCTTTATCTAAATCCTCAAAATATTCATCATTAATTTGCATCATAGGAGCATTAACACAAGCACCTAAACACTCAACTTCCATCCAAGAACAGTTTTTATCATGTAAAAGCTCAGACTCATTTTTAGAAATTTTTTCCTTACAGGCCTCAACTAATTTATTTGCACCTCTAATCATACATGGAGTGGTAGTACATACCTGAACAAAATATTTTCCAACTGGAGATAAATTATACATTGAATAGAAAGTGGCAACTTCATAAACTTTTATGTAAGGCATATCTAAGAATTTTGCGATATACTTCATTGCTGCTAATGGTATCCAATTATTATTTTGCTTTTGTGCTATGTAGAGTAATGCCATAACAGCACTTTGTTGTTTACCTTTAGGATATTTGGTAATTATATTATTTGCTAACTCAACAGAGGAAGAGTTAAATTCAAAATTTTCTGGTTGATCTTTGGCTGGTCTTTTTAAGCTCATCTATCAACTTCTCCAAAAACTATGTCTAAAGATCCGAGTACTGCGGGGACGTCTGCTAACATATGTCCTTTTATTAAATAATCCATTGATTGCAAATGAGAAAATCCTGGTGCTCTTATTTTGCACTTGTAAGGTTTACTTGATCCATCTGAAATTAAATAAACTCCAAATTCACCTTTAGGAGCTTCAACAGCAGTATAAATTTCATCTTTAGGAACTCTGTACCCTTCAGTAAAAAGTTTAAAATGATGGATCAAAGCTTCCATAGATTGTTTTATTTCTTTTTTAGAAGGGGGAGATATTTTTCCATCAAAGGTTTTTATTGGGCCTTTTTCCATTTTAGCTAAACATTGCTTTATTATAGATATACTTTCTTTCATTTCCTCAATTCTACATAAGTATCTATCGTAACAATCACCATTTTTTCCCACTGGAACTTTAAATTCTAATTGATTGTAACAATCATATGGTTGTGACTTTCTTAAATCCCAAGGAACACCTGAGCCTCTAATCATTACACCACTAAATGAATAGTCTAACGCATCTTCCTTTGATACAATTCCAATGTCCACATTCCTTTGTTTAAAAATTCTATTATCTGTTAGTAAATTTTCTAAATCATTTATAATTTTAGGAAAATTGTCACAAAACTTTGCAATATCAGCCTCTAAACCAGCTGGTAAATCTTGATGAACACCTCCAGCTCTAAAATAGTTAGCATGCAATCTAGAGCCAGAAGCTCTTTCATAAAAAGTCATTAATGTTTCTCTTTCTTCAAAACCCCATAATGATGGTGTTAGTGCCCCAACATCTAAAGCTTGTGTTGTTACATTCAAAATATGACTTAAAATTCTGCCAATCTCACAAAACATAACTCTTATAAACTGTGCTCGTATTGGAACTTCAATTTTTAAAATTTTTTCAATTGCTAAGGCGAAAGCATGTTCTTGGTTCATTGGTGCTACATAGTCTAAACGATCAAAATATGGTACTGCTTGCATGTAGGTCTTATTTTCAATTAACTTTTCAGTACCACGGTGTAACAAACCAATGTGTGGATCAGCTTTTTCCACAACTTCACCATCTAACTCTAGAATTAACCTTAAAACTCCATGCGCAGCTGGATGTTGCGGTCCAAAATTTAAATTAAGATTTTTAATTTTTTTTGTCATTTTTTGTTTGTTCTTTTATATATTTTGTCCCTTCCCAAGGGCTTTCATAATCGAAATTTCTGTAATTTTGCTCTAATTTCACTGGTTCATTTATAACTTTTTTTTTGTCTTCACTGTATCTTACCTCAGTGTGACCAGTTAAAGGAAAGTCCTTTCTCAATGGATGTCCCTTAAAACCATAATCTGTTAAAATTCTTCTTAAGTCAGGATGATCTTTAAAGCTTACACCATACATATCAAAAACTTCCCTCTCCATCCAATTAGCTGATGGAAAGATCGATGTTAAAGATGAAATAACCTCATTTTCATTAATTTCATAACTTAACACCATTCTTTGGTTAAATTCGTGACTAAGAAATAGGTATACAATTTTAAACCTTTGTGTCTTTTCAGGATAATCGACAACAGTGATATCTATAAGTTGTCTGAATTTAGTATTTTTATTTGTTTTAATAAATAAAGTCACATCTATTAAATCTTCTTTGTCGATTTCAACATATAGTTGGTTATGTTTAATTCCTGTACTATTTATCTTAGTTGTTAATTCAGAATTAATTTTTTTTTCTAAATCTGTTAAACTTGTCATTTTATCTATTGAACGAACCTTTATTTCTAATTTTTTTTTGTAATTGCATTATTCCATACAATAAAGCCTCTGCTGAAGGTGGACATCCAGGAACATAAATATCTACAGGAACTATTCTATCACACCCTCTTACAACTGAATAAGAATAATGATAATAACCGCCACCATTAGCGCAACTTCCCATGGAAATAACATATCTTGGTTCTGGCATTTGATCATAAACTTTTCTTAATGCTGGTGCCATTTTATTAGTTAAAGTTCCAGCAACAATCATTACATCAGATTGTCTTGGTGAGCCTCTAGGTGCTGCACCAAATCTTTCTAAATCATATCTAGGCATAGCTGTTTGCATCATTTCAACAGCACAGCATGCCAAACCAAAAGTCATCCAATGTAAGGAACCAGAACGTGACCAATTAATTAAATTATCAATCGAAGTTGTAATAAAACCATTCTTACTGAAATCTTCAGCTAATTTTTTAAACTCTTCAGGTACTTGATCAATCTTATTATTCATTTGAATTTATATTTATTCCCAATCTAAAGCGCCTTTTTTCCACTCATAAATAAAACCTATTGTTAAAATGAATAAAAAAATCATCATAGATGAAAAACCAAGTATTCCTATATTTCCCAAAGAAATAGCCCACGGGAAAAGAAATGCTATTTCAAGGTCAAAAATAATAAATAATATTGCAACTAGATAAAATCTTACATCAAACTCCATTCTTGAATCTTCAAACGGTTCAAAACCACATTCATAGGCGGACAATTTTTCTGGATCAGGATGTTTTGGAGACAATATAAAGTTTATTACTACGAACGCACAACTTAACCCTAAAGCAATAATTAGAAATAAGATAATAGGCAAATAATCTTTTAAAAATTCCGCAGTCATTGACAAACATATATCATTTTTTATAGGTAGATGAAGTGGTGATAGGTCACATTATTCAAAAAATACACTTTTATTGATAATGATTATCAATATTTAGCTTAATAAAGTTTTAATGTGTTTTAAAGTGGCGGGAGTGAAGGGACTCGAACCCTCGACCTATCGCGTGACAGGCGATCGCTCTAACCAACTGAGCTACACCCCCACTTTTAACTTATTTTGGTGGGCAGTAAAGGACTCGAACCTTTGACCCCCTCGGTGTAAACGAGATGCTCTACCAACTGAGCTAACCGCCCCAAACCAAAATAGTGATTTATATCTTTTAGTCTATTAACGTCAAGATTTATTAGTTGTTGAATAATGTAGTAAATATTTAAAAACCACCTCTCCAATTATTTTTGGAGTTAAAATTGTCTTCTTCATCTTTAGAAGTTGGTCTAGTTAAGTAATAAATAACAAATATTATTCCTAAAAGAATTAATGAAGATTCCATGTCGAATTAATCATTTATTGAATGCTAGCTTGAGATTTGTCATCTTTATTTGACATATCAACCTCAACCCATTCTGTTTTTTTGAGTTCTTTAGTTAATGCAATTTTTAACACTTCATCAGCAAATTCAACTGGAGTGACTTTAACTTCATCAATAATCTTCTTTGGCATATCAACTAAATCTTTTTCATTTTCTTTTGGAATTAAAACTTCTTTAATTCCTGCTCTATGCGCAGCTAGCAATTTTTCTTTTAAACCACCAATCTGAAGTACTTGTCCTGTGATTGTAACTTCACCTGTCATAGCTAGATCTTTTCTTACTGGTATATTTGTTATTGAAGAAACAATAGAAGTAACCATACCTATACCTGCAGAGGGTCCATCTTTTGGAGTGGCTCCTTCAGGTACATGAATATGAAAATCTTTTTTCTCAAATAAAGGTGGTATAATACCATATTCTAGACATTTAGACCTAACAAATGATTTTGCGGCTTTTACAGACTCTTGCATCACATCGCCTAATTTACCAGTAATTTGTGTTCTTCCTTTTCCTGGCATTGTTACAGTTTCTATTTTTAAAATTTCTCCACCATATTCAGTCCAAGCCAAGCCAGTTACAACTCCAATTCTATTTTCTAATTCTAATTCACCTGATTTAAATTTCGGTATACCTAAAAAATCTGATAGGTTTTTATGATTAACAACTACTTCTTTTTCCTCACCTGCAACAACTTTTTTTACAACTTTTCTCGCAACTTTTGATATTTCTCTTTCAAGGTTCCTTACACCTGACTCTTTAGTATAACTTCTGATTATTTCTTTGATAATATCATTTTCTAAATTCATTTCATTTTCTTTTACACCATTATCCTTAATTTGTTTGGGAAGTAAAAATTTATTCGCTATATTTATTTTTTCGTCCTCTGTATAGCCAGCTAATCTAATAACCTCCATTCTATCTAATAGGGGTGGAAGTATATTTAAAGTGTTTGCTGTAGTTACAAACATAACATCCGATAAGTCATAATCAACCTCTAGATAATGATCATTAAATGTCGTGTTTTGCTCAGGATCTAGAGCCTCTAATAGAGCTGATGACGGATCACCTCTATAATCATTACCAATTTTATCAATTTCATCCAATAAGATTAAAGGATTTTTAGTTCCAGCTTTTTTCATCATTTGGATTATTTTTCCTGGTAAGGATCCAATATAGGTTCGTCTATGTCCTCTGATTTCTGCCTCATCTCTCATGCCACCAACCGACATTCTAACAAATTCTCTATTAGTTGCTTTTGCAATAGATTTTCCTAAAGATGTTTTGCCTACTCCAGGAGGTCCAACCAAACATAAAATTGGTCCCTTAATTTTTTCCATTCTTTTTTGGACCGCTAAAAATTCAATAATTCTATCTTTAACTTTTTCTAATCCAAAGTGATCTTTATCAAGAATATTTAAAGCTTTTGTTAAATCAATGTCAACTTCACTTTTTTTATTCCATGGTAATTCTGTCATCCAATCTAAATAATTTCTAACTACTGTAGCCTCTGCAGACATTGGACTCATATTTTTTAATTTTTTAAGTTCCTGTAAACATTTTTTTTCAACTTCTTTTGGCATTTTAGCTTTTAAAATAGCTTTATTAAGGCTCGTACTTTCGTCTTTTCCATCCTCAATTTCACCTAACTCCTTTTGGATAGCTTTAAGTTGTTCGTTTAAGTAATATTCTCTTTGGGTTTTTTCCATCTGATTCTTTACTCTACCTCTTATTCTTTTTTCAACACCTATAATACTAGTTTCATTTTCCATTATCTTAATTATTAAATTCAATCTTTTTTTAACGTTTGATGTCTCAAAGATTTGTTGTTTTTCTGAAATAGTCGCAATTATATGTGAAGCGATGTTATCAGCAATTTGCGATGGATCTTTCAATTGCTTTATAGTGTTTATAGTTTCAGATGATATTTTCTTATTAATTGAGGTTAGTTTTTCTAGTCTTCTAACAGCAGTAACAGCCAAAGGATATAAATCCTCTCCTTCAACCAATTCGTCATTAGAGGGTGTAAATTCACAAGTAATAAATTTATCATTGTCCTTAAATTCTAAAATTTTAACTCTTTTAATACCTTCAACCAAAACTTTTACAGTTCCATCTGGTAATTTTAATAATTGTAATATATTTCCCTCACAGCCATACATAAATATATCAGTTTTCTTTGGGTCATCTATTTCTGAATTTTTTTGTGTAACTAGGATAATTTTTTTATCTTTTTTCATTACTTCATTTAGTGCAGATATAGATTTATCTCTTCCAACAAAAAGAGGTATAACCATGCTTGGAAACACAACGATGTCTCTTAGAGGTAACAACGGTAATGAAATTTTGACGTCCATATAGTAGAATATGGATATTATATTTTATTTTGCAATACCTTTTTCACTTTTATTAATGTTATTAAGCCGCTGTGGTCTTACTTGATTTAGGTTTACTATCAGCTTTAGAATGTACTATTATTGGTTGAGATTGTCCTTTCACTGATGACGCATCCACAATTACTTCTTCAATATTGTCTTGACTTGGAAGATCATACATAGTTTTGAGTAATATATTCTCTAAAATGGATCTTAAACCCCTTGCTCCAGTTTTTTTTCTAATAGCTTTAAGCGCTATTTCTTTCAGGGCATTATCTTTAAAAGTAAGTTTTGATCCATCTAACTTAAATAATTCTTGATATTGTTTTACAAGTGAATTTTTTGGCTCTTGAAGAATTTTCACTAAAGATTTCTCATCTAAATCCTCTAATGTTGCAATCATTGGCAATCTTCCAATAAACTCTGGAATCAAACCATATCTCAAAAGATCTTCAGGTTCCAAACTTTTCATCCACTCACCAGTTTTTTTATCTTGTGTATTTTTAACGTCAGCTCCAAAGCCTATGGAAGTACCTTTATCTCTTTGGGATATAATTTTATCAAGTCCTGCAAAAGCACCACCACAAATAAATAAAATATTAGTAGTGTCGACTTGTAAAAATTCTTGTTGAGGATGTTTTCTACCTCCTTGTGGGGGTACACTAGCAACTGTACCTTCCATAATCTTTAATAAAGCTTGTTGAACTCCTTCACCAGACACATCTCTTGTGATTGACGGATTTTCCGATTTTCTACTTATCTTGTCTACTTCATCAATATAAACAATTCCTCTTTGAGCTTTTTCAACATTGTAATCTGCTGCTTGCAATAATTTTAATATAATGTTTTCTACATCTTCACCTACATATCCAGCTTCAGTGAGAGTAGTTGCATCAGCCATCGTAAATGGAACATCTAAAATTCTAGCTAAAGTTTGTGCTAATAATGTTTTTCCACAACCTGTTGGACCCACTAATAGAATATTAGATTTTGCAAGTTCGACGTTTTTACTTGTTTTATTTTCATAATTTAACCTTTTATAGTGATTATGAACCGCTACTGATAAAACTTTTTTTGCATGAGTTTGACCAATTACATAATCATCTAAAACGTTACAAATTTCTTTTGGTGATGGAAGACCATCTTGATGTTTTACAAATGTATCTTTGCTTTCCTCTTTTATGATATCCATACATAGTTCTACACACTCATCACATATAAATACTGTAGGACCAGCTATTAGCTTTCGAACCTCATGTTGGCTCTTTCCACAGAAAGAACAATAAAGAATATTTTTATTATTTGTGTTCATAATTTTTAAAACGAATCAATATGATTACTTTATTATAAATGACTCCCTGTAATCAAGTTTCTAATCTTTATATTTCAATATATAGTGTTCTAGGATCTATTTTCTACCACTTCATCTATTAAACCAAAAGATTTTGCGATATCTGCGGTCATAAAATTGTCTCTCTCTAGTGCAACTTTAATTTCATCAACTGATTTTCCTGTATGTTTAGAATATATTTCATTTAATCTTTTTTTTAAGGACAAAACTTCTTTAGCATGTATTTCTATATCTGTTGCTTGGCCTTGAAATCCAGCTGAAGGCTGATGAACCATTATTCTAGAATTAGGTAGAGAAAATCTTTTTCCTTTAGACCCAGCAGATAATAAAAAAGATCCCATTGAAGCCGCTTGACCAATACATAATGTAGAAATATTTGGTTTAACATATTGCATAGTATCATAGATACCTAAACCTGCAGTTACTAAGCCGCCTGGACTATTTATATATAAAGAAATTTCTTTTTTTGGATCTTCGGCTTCTAAAAAAAGAAGTTGAGCTGTAACTAATGATGCGACGTTGTCATTAATTTGACCAGTTAAAAAAATAATTCTCTCCTTAAGAAGTCTTGAATAAATATCATAGGCTCTTTCACCTTTGTTTGATTGTTCAACAACCATAGGTACAAGATTACTCATTTGTTCAAAAAATTTATTTGTCATAAATTGATTCGTTTTACTTATACAACTTGAGATTACTTTTTGCTAACTTTTTTTATTTTAGTTTTTTTAATGGAGGATTTTTTAGTTTCGAGCTTTTTCTCAGGTTTTTTTTCTGTCTTCTTGGTCACTCTATATTCATCTAGTTCTTGTTTTTGAGAGTCTTTTAAAATTTTTTCTGCCTCATCTTTTGAGATCTCTTTTTTATTCGATTGAGCTTTTTCTTTCACTAAATTTAAAATTTTATCCTCGTATACTGTACCTCTCAAGCTCGATATTGCTGATGGATTTTTTTGATAAAAGTCCATAACCATTTTTTCTTGCCCAGGCATCATTCTAATCTGTTTTTGAACTTCAGCTTGTAATTCTTGTTCGGTAACTTTAATTTGATTTTTTTCTCCAAATTCATTTAAAACCAAACCGACCTTTATTCTTTTTTTAGCAACCTCTTCAAAATTTTTTCTATTTTTTTTTGCATCTTCATCACCCATTCCTTGAGAAAGAATTTTTATTTCATCTTCAATAAGATTTTCAGGTATTTCATCAACTTTAACTTTTTCAATTTCTTTAATGATTTGCTTTTTTGTTAATCTGTCTAAAGAATTCTTGTATTCATCATTTATTTGTTTTGAAATTAATTTTTTTAAATCCTTTAAATCTTTTGCACCTAAGTTTTTTGCAAAATCATCATCTATTTTTACATCTTCAGGATTTTTAATATTAATGATCTTACAATTAAATTTTGCTTTTTTATTAATTAAATCTTTTTCAGGAAAATTCTCAGGCAGTACTGCTTCAACTACTTTGTCCTCACCTTTTTTAACACCGATTAATTGTTTATCAAAACCTTTTAAAAATAAGTCTTTGCCTAATGTTAACTGAGTATTCTTGCCCTCACCACCTTTGAAAGGTTTATCATCTACAGTTGCTGTATAATCAAAAACAACTAAATCTTTTTCCTTTGCTTTACTTTCATTTGTTGCATCTTTAAAGTTTGGTTGATTTTTTGCTATATCTTGAATTCTTTTATCAGTTTCTTTATTGTCAATTTTAACATTATAATCATCAAATTTAATCTTTTCGATAGATTTTAACTCGACCTTAGGAAGTTCTGTAACAGACAGGATGTATTCTAAATCTTTATCTTCTCCATAAGTTTTTAGATCTAATTTTGGTTGTCCAGCTGGTTTTATTTTATTTTCTTCTAAGGCCCTAGTTGAGGTATCTTTTAAAACTTTTTCTAAAACCTCATTAAAAACTGTTTTTCCAAACTGTCTTTTTAAAACCTCTTTAGGAACTTTTCCTGGTCTAAAACCTTTGAGGTTAACAGTTCCTTTTATTTCTTCATACTTTTTATCTATATGATTACCCATTGTCTTTTTATCGACAAATACTTTTACATCTTTGTTCAGACCTTTTTTATTTTCTATAGTTACTTTCATAAAAATAATGGTAGGGCGAAAAGGACTCGAACCTTCACAGATTGCTCTATCGGTTCCTAAGACCGACGCGTCTACCAATTCCGCCATCGCCCCACAAAATTAAACGTTTTATATATGATTGATGTTATTTGTCCAACGACAATTATTGATATTTATATTATTTTTCCCTTATAATAATAAATATGATTATTTCACCTTGTATAAGTATTTGTAAAACAGATCCCGTAACTGGTTTTTGTTATGGATGTGGTAGAACTAATGAGGATAAAAAGATTTGGAAAGAAGAAAGAACAAGTGATAAGTGGAAAATGGATAATATCGATAAAATTAAAAAAAGACTAAAAGGTTGGTAACTTGAAAGCTTTGAAGAATCTTATAAGTATAAAATTAAAAATGGAATTTCATTACACAAAAAAGATCAATTAAAATAAATGTTAAAAAATACTGAAGAAGATATAAGTATTATAATTACTTTGTACAAAACTCCAATTGAAAATATTCAGCTACTTAATCAGTATAAGAATTTTAAGGTTTTGATCTTTAATCAATCAGAAGAATATGACTCAAAAAAAAGGCTAAATGATATTTTAAAGTTTAATTTTGAATATTTCTCATCAAAGAAAAATTTGGGAAATAGTAAATCTAGTAATATATTGCTTTCAAAAGTGAAAACTAAATATTGTCTTTTCACCCAGCCAGATGTCACTATTAATGGTCAAACTATTAAAAAATTAGTTAATTGTATGAAATTACGAGATGATATCATCTTTGCAGGGCCTATTATAAAAAGTGATGAAGGTATAAGTGATAAAGATACTAAACAAAATTACATGAAAAAAGAATATCTTGACGCCTCATGTATGCTTTGTGATGTTAAAAAAACAAGGGAAATTGGTTTTTTTGATGAAAATTTTTTTTTATATTGGAATGATGAGGATTTAATGGCAAGAGTTAATAAATCTAATTATATAATGATCCAATCTTTAGATTCATTCGCTATTCATAAAAGTAGTCAGTCTTCAAAAAATAGTTTTAAAATTGATTTAATTAGGGGTGTATCTTTTAAGTATGGAGAATTTCTTTATGATTATAAATATAAAAAATTTAGACTTATTAAATTATTAAGACAATTCACTCAAAACCTTTTTTTTATTTTAATCAATTTTTTATTTTTAAGGTTTAAAGAAGCTCTAAAAAATATATCTTATTTAATTGGTATAGTAATTTTTGTTAAATTTATAATTTTAAACAGAAAACCCTTGTTGTGAAAAAAAAAAATAATTTATATACAATATTTGGTTCTAGTGGATTTTTTGGAACAAATTTATATAAAGTTCTTAAGGAAAGAAAAGAAAAGATTTTTATTCCAAAGAAAAATAAGTATTTATTTAATAAAAATCTGGGTAATATAATTTATTGTATTGGTACGAGTGAAAGTATAAAAAATCCCAAAAATGCACTAATAGCTAATCTAGAAATTTTAAGCAAAATATTAACTAATAACAAATTTCAAACTTTTACTTACCTGTCTAGTATCAGAGTTTATTCAAAATCATCAAAAACAAAAGAAACTGATAAAATTACTTTTAATCATAATGAAAAAGGAGTTTATTTTAAATCACTTAAACTTGCTGCTGAAAGTCTATGCTTACAAATGAACAACCCTAAGATAAAGATAATAAGACTTGCAAATGTTTTTGGGCATTATTTTAGCAATCAAATATATCTATTACCTACATTATTAAGACAATCAATTACTAAAAGAAAAATTAGTATAATTATTAACAAAAACTCAAAAAAAAATTATTTGAATGTAAATGATGCAATTAATGTAATACTAAAAATTATAAATAAATCCAAACATCAAATTTATAATGTTGCTTCTGATAAACAAATATCTATTGGCCTAATTTCTGAGAAAATTAAAAAGTTTACAAATTGCAAGGTATTATATAAAAATTCAAATATTATTTTCAACGAACCAAAAGTAAATATACAAAGAATTAAAAAAGAATTTAATTTTAAACCAGAGATAAAATTTGATAAGGAAATACAAAAAATTATAAGAAATTATAAGAAATTTAAAAATGCATAAAACAACTCAAGTAATTATAATTTTTGTAATTGGTCTAGTTTTTGGAGCTTTAGTATTAAATTTATGGAGTGCAGATACAAGTTTATTTAAAGCTTTGTTGGGCCTTGGTTGGACAGCTCTTTTTTTAGTAGGATTGTTTTTTGCAGATAAAAATGACAGAAAATAAATTTAATAATCTTTTAATTTTAATATTTTTTTTAATATTTCAAACCGATATAGCAAAATCAGAGATAATTATTTTAAATAAGTGTGATGATAAACAGGATGAATTCTTAAAAAATGAGTATGTTTTAAATCTTAATGAACTAATAATGACTAGAAATTATATCTATAAAGAAAAAACTTTTCAAAAATATAAACGAACTGATTTAAGTATAAAAAAGTCTAATTCATATGTAAGAAATATTTATGAGGAGGATAATAAAATACTAACACATAAGCATGGTTATCCTCAATTTTATACTCAGATCTATTTTGAAAAAGGAAAAAAAGAAATATTTATGAAAACTGTTTTAAACAATGAAGAGGGTATATCAAAAATTTCAACATGCAAAGATATAGAAATATTCGAAAATGAAAGTTAATTTTTCTGCTTATTTTTTTTAAAATTTCTTTTTTTTGAAGTAAATCTATTATTGGTTATATTGCTTCTATGTTTTGCATAAGCTTGTTTTTGCGCTTGTTTCATGGCTCGCTTTGATGACATAATATTTTAATAATTTATCTTTACACTTCCAATTTTTTTAAAGCTTTTATCCGATATTACAATTTCTCCAGAAGATGGAGCATAGTCTAAAACTTCAGATATTACCACATAATGAGTTACCAATATTATATTTTTATCAATGTCAAATTTTTTAATAAATTTTTTCAAATCTTTAATCTGTTTTTTTTTATTTTTTTCAAATTTTGGACTATAGAAAGAATTTAAAAATTTTTTAGTTTCAAATTTGCCAAAAACTAAACTTGCTGTCTCTTTACATCGACACCACTCACTTGAAAAAACTTCATATTTTTGAATTTGATTTTCTATGAAAAAATTTTTAATCTTGATTGCTTGTTTTTTACCTCGATCGCTTAGATTTCTTTGAGTATTACACTCATTAATATTAAAATTGTCTGGATCACCACCTCCTGGTGCATAAGCGTGTCTAATAAAGATAAGCTTACCTCCATCTAAAAGTTCCTTTTTAAAATCTTTGATTGAATCCGCTTTAATCGTTGACGAGAAAGTTATAAAAATAATAAATAAAAAACTAATAAATTTCATTAATGAATAATAAATTCAAAAAACTTAATAAAACAATCATTAAATGTAAAAAATGTCCAAGATTAATTAATTTTATTAAAAAAATTTCAACTGAAAAAAGAAAACAAAATAAAGAAGAAAAATATTGGGGAAAACCAGTTACAGGTTTTGGAGATCATAAAGCAAAATTAATGATTTTAGGACTTGCACCTGCAGCCCACGGTGGAACTAGAACTGGAAGAGCCTTTACAGGGGATAAGTCTGGTAATTTTTTATTTAGGAGTCTTAATTCAGTTAAAATATCTAATCAAAATTTCTCAGAAAAAATTAACGACAATCTAAAATTAAAATCTACTTATATAACAAATATTCTTAAATGTGTACCCCCTGGAGACAAACCATCGAATAATGAATTAAAAAGATGCTCAAATTATTTTGCTGATGAATTAGAAAATCTAGAAAATTTAAAAGTCATAGTCACTCTTGGCAAAGTAGCTTTTGATAATTGTTATAAAATTTATAAAGAAAAATTTGATATGAAACAAAAATTTAAATTTAAACATGGTAAGACCTATTTATTGCCTGATGGTAAAACATTAATTGCTAGTTACCATCCAAGTCCAAGAAATGTTAATACTAAAGTTATAACTGCATCTATGATAAATAAATTATTTAGAAAAGCTAAAAATATTTCTAAATTTTAATTGTATCACAAAAATAAGGCTTAAATTTTGAGTATATTTCATCAGGTATTTTCACTGGCTTACCTTGGTCATTGACAAAAACTAAATGAATTTTAGCTTCAACAATTATTTCATCTTTTTTTGTGATTATTTGATTCATAAAAAAAGAAGTTTTTGTTATTGATTTTACAAAAGATCTAACATTTAATTCATCTTCCAAATAAGTAGGTTTTTTATATTCGATGTTACAAGATTTTACTATTATAAGGGAATTAAATTGTTCTTTAACTTTTTTGTTACTAAATCCAATTGAAAATAAAGCTTCAGTTCGAGCTCTTTCTAAAAATTTTAGATAATTGGCATAATATACTACGCCACCAGAATCTGTATCTTCGTAATAAACTTTTAATTTATGAAAAAAATTTTCATGCATTAAATAATTATATCAAATAATTAATTATTTGACAGAATCTAAGGTATAATAATCCTAATGAATATTTTTGTTATTTGGTTTGTAATGGTGACAGCATGGAATTTTGGTTACCCAGAAGCAAGTCCTATTCAAGATGTTTTGGTAGCGGTTATTTTAGCTTTATTTAATGTTTTTCTGAAAAAATATTTAAAATTATAACTATTTCTCTGAAAAATATATATTTTGATAATAAGCTATTGATTTCATTTTTGAGTTATCAGTATCAGACATTATAGCCAATCCATCTAATTCATTAACATCAAGATCATGAAATCTTTTAAAGTCTTCCTTTACATTAGCTTTAACTGTAATCCATTCATTCAAATTATTTTTTGTGCTAGCTAACACATTATCAATAGATTTTTTAGTGTAGGGACTTGGCCAACTATTTCCAATATCGCTATTACTTGAAAAGACATAATTAATTGCTCTATTAGATAGTGGTGTAGCGCCTGTTTTTTTTATTACAAAAACCCTAGCTGCAAAATCGTGTCCTTTTTTAGTGTTTTCTTTTATTCCTACTAAGTTTTTCTCTATTTTCCAGGTAATATTTATAAATGGTGTCTTATCCAGATCAATTTTAATTTCTTTACCCAATCCTGAGGCCGCGTTATTAGCTACAGCTTTTAAAAAGTTTCCATTTTCATTCGCTCCTGTTGTATAAATTGTCTTATTGTCTGCTCCTCTTACCTTTCTGACCTCTAGATTAGATAGTTCTCTTTCAGTAAAATCAAATACCTTTGTCTCCTCAGCAAAACTGACAGTTATAACTGTTAGATAAGTTATTAAAAATTTGATTAAAAAATTCATAAATGAAAAATTGTTAATACATTATTTTGACAAAATTTAAACATCCAAAAATCAACATTTAACTTTAAATGAACCTTATGAAGACAATTTCAATTTTTTTACTCTTGATTTATTGGTCAATAATGATTTTTGCTCCCGTAATGTCTAATGACATTAAATTAAGTAGGGCAAAAGTGAGTAATACTAAAATAGTTGAGCAAAAACCTCGAAGTTAATAAGTAGAACGACCACCACTGATATCAAAAACTGCAGCAGTTGAGAATGTATTTTCCTCAGATGAAAGCCAACAAACCAACGAAGTAAACTCATGAACTTCTAAAAATCTTCCTCTTGGGACTTTTGAAAGCATTCTTTGAACATGTTCTTTGCTCATTTGGTCTAAAATTCTGGTTTTAGCTCCGGCTGGTGTCACAGCATTTACAGCTATATTCTTGTCAGCAAGCTCTTTTCCAAGGGATTTTGTTAGTCCGATTGCTCCAGCTTTTCCTGAACTATAAGCACTTGCATTGGCATTACCATCTTTTCCTGCTACTGAAGCAACATTCACTATTCTTCCATAATTATTCTTGATCATACTTGGTACAATAGCTCTACAACAGTTAAAGGTGCCAGAAAGATTAATCTTTATTATTTTATTCCACATTTCTATGTCATATTCCCATAAAGGCATTGTTGGTCCTGTAATACCTGCATTATTTATTAAAATATCAATTTTTGAATTTTTCAAAATATTTATAACAGCAGTCTCAACTGCTTTGTAATCTGATATATCAACAATACTTAAGCTTAAATTTGGATTATTTATTTCTTTAGAGACTTCATTTATAAGTTTAGGATCAATATCCCAAATTATTACTTTAGCACCTGAATCTAGAAATCTTTTAGCAATATCAAGTCCAAAACCTTGAGCTCCACCAGTGATTACAGCAGTTCTGTCATTTAAATCAAATTTAATTTTGTTCATTTAGTTAATCTTTTGCTAAGAGATAATAAGTAAATCCTGCAACAATTGCACCAATTATCCAAGAAAAAGGCTGTAAGAACATTAGGTTACTATTCCAAATTGTTGAGCTTGAAAAGATAAAGCCTAAAAATAATGAATAAACTCCCTTTATGTGCCATCCGCCAGAAAAATAGTAAGCTCCATTGCTCTCTAATGAATAAATGTCTTTGTTAATTAAATCTCCTTTTTTGATAAAATAAAAATCAAAAATCATTATTCCAAAAAATGGACCAAAAAAAGCTGCAAAAGTATCTATAAAAGATAATATTCCTATTTGACTTAAAAAAGTTAACCAAAAAATAGAGACCATAAAACCAAATATCGCAATAATAAAACTAGAACTTTTTAAAGACAAAGATGAGGGTAATAAATTAATTAAAGTGTATTGAGAAGGAATGAAATTAGCTATTAAGTTAGTTGATAAAGAGGCTATAATAATGAAAATTAAAGCTAAACTGGTTATAAGTAAATTATTTAAAGATCCAATTATATCTGTAGGATTTGTAAATATTCTAGAAAGGTTGTCAGGATTCTCATTTAAAAAACCGTCTGCTCCCACAACTATAAACAAAGCAAAAAATGAAAATATAAATAAATTTAAAACTAAACTTATATTGCCTTTTTTTAATTCTTTTTCATCTTTTACATATCGAGAAAAATCACCAAAACTTAAAATAATAATTGAAAAATAAGCAAAAACAGTACCCGCAACTGTAATAAAAGGAATTAAGTTATTCTTATCAAAAAAGTTTGTAAGAGTAAGTGAATTTATAAAAATTTCAGTCGTAAATTTAACATCACTTAAAAGCACTGAAAAGAAAAATAAAAGCATTCCTGAATAAACTGTTAGAGCAGAAAAAGTTATTAATTTTTTATTAAATTTCATGCCCATGCTAAATAAAATTGTTTGAAGTATGATGGCTATAGTAATTGATACCCAATCAATAATATTTAATCCTAAAAAAAATATTAGAAATATATCTTGATCTAAAAGTGAAGGCTCAATAGAAAATATAAATATTCTTATTAAGTAACTAAAAGCCTTTGATAAAAAATATGTTTGAATACCAAACATAAAAATACCAACCAAACCTCTTAAGAAACCAAAATATTTTGCACCACGAATACCTAATGAAGATCTTAACAAAACAATAAAAGGTAAACCAAACTTTTGGGAAGGCTTACCAATCCAGTTAGAAAAAAAATAAACTAATAATGATCCTAAAATTGATCCAAAAAATACAACAAAAGTGTTTAGATTATAAATTACATAAAGTGATGTAATTAAAGAAAACCCAATAACACTTTGAATATTAACTCCCCAAAAACAAAACAAATCTTTCCAATTCCAATTTTTATCATTAGGATTAACTGAGACTAAATCCCAATTAATAAGTGTTTTTTTTGATTTTTGCTGACTCACCTAAACAATATAAAACTAAAATTTATTACTGTCCATATAAGAGAGTTGGCAACCAAAGTGCAATTTGAGGAAATACAATTATTAAGATTAAACCTATGACCTGAAGGACCATAAATTGCATCATTCCATAATAAATATCTTTAAGATCCCATTCAGGAACCACACCTTTTAAAAAATATGCTGAAAGTGCAACGGGGGGTGATAACCAGGCGGTTTGTAGATTAACTGCTACAAGTATCGCAAACCATGTTAAATTAAATCCTAACGCTTCTACTAGTGGTAAAATTATTGGTATAATAATCATTACTATCGGCACCCACTCTAGTGGCCATCCTAGTAAGAAAATCATAACCATTATCATTGCAAGAACTAAGTATTTATTCATTTCTAAACCTAATAAAAATTCAGTTAATAGTGTTGGTGTTCCTAATCTAGCAAAAACTGCACCAAAAAAATTTGATGCTGCAACTAAAACCATAATTAAAGCTGTAATTTCTAAAGTTTTAACTAATGCTTCTTGAAGTTTTGGTAAAGTTAATTTTTTATAAGCCAAAGATAATAAAAGAGCACCCATAGCACCACAGCCTGCTGCTTCTGTTGGGGTTGCGAAACCAAATAGAATACTTCCTAATGCTGCAAAAACTAAAGCTGCTGGCGGCACTAATCCAAGAAAAAACTCAATCCATACTTCTTTCATGCTCGCTGCTCTCATATCTTCAGGTAAAACTGGACCTAAGCTTGGATTTATCATGCATCTAATTGTCGTGTAAGCTGCATATAAAGTAGCCAAAAGAATGCCTGGAAAAATCGCTGCAGCGAATAAATCGATTACAGGTATTTCCATAATAGGACCCATGACAACCAACATAATACTTGGTGGAATTAAAATTCCTAGAGTTCCTCCTGCAGTGATTGTTCCCGCAGCAAGCCTTACATCATAACCTGATCTATTCATTGATTTTGCAGCCATAATTCCAAGAATAGTAACTGACGCCCCTACTATTCCTGTTGCAGCTGCAAAAATTACCGAAACAAATAAAACTGCATAATATAAAGACCCTTTGACTTTTGCTAACATTAATTGAAAAGCTGAAAATAATCTTTCCATTAATCCTGCTTGCTCCATCATAATTCCCATAAACACAAATAATGGGACTGCTGCGAGGGTTTGTTCAGTCATTACCATTGAAAACTGAAGGGTCATTAAATAAAAAACTAATTTACCAAAACCTAAATAACCAAAGACAAAACCTAAAAAAATTAAAGTGAATGAAATCGGAAAACCAACAAATATTGCAAATAACATTACTCCTACTAGAATAAAACCTAAAATTGCTGGATCCATGAATTCAGCAATCATTTATTTTCTCCTGGCCACTCACCTTTTTTTGCTGCCCAGTAACTTTTTAATAACTCCGATATACCTTGGACAAGTAAAAATATAATTCCAATTAACAAACAAGTTTTAATAGGCCACATATAGGGCATCCATGTTGTATCCATACCTCTCTCACCTCTTTGGATAGACTCACCTACAAACCCAATTGTCATATAAAGAAAAACAATCAATCCAGGAAAATAAAATATTAGATACAACCAAAAATCTATTAAGCCTTGTGTTTTGGTTTTAAAATTTCTATATAAAAAATCAGCTCTAATATGCACTCCTCTAGAGAGCGCATAACCAGCGCCCAGCATAAATAAGGCCCCATATAAAAATCTACTTATATCGTATGCCCAAATTGTAGGAGCTAAAAAAAATTTTCTAGCAAGTACTTCATAAGTCATTGCAAATATTAAAGGTATTAATATCCAACAAACTACGTTTCCAACCTGCTTACTAAATTTATCTATTTTAATAATAGTTGATACCATCCATGATGGCATATCGTCTGGCATTTTCTTTAAACCACCTCGCCTTTCGGCTAACATTTCATCTGGTATATCTAATTTAGATGGTTCTTCTGTCATAAAATTTAGTTAAAAAAATTAGAGCGGACTCAAAAGTCCGCTCTAAGTGAATTTATATTAATTACTGATTACTTTAATGTTGCTGCGTGAGCCATTCCTAGCTTCGCATTAGACATTTGAGCACCACTCCAGAAAGGAACAGCAACATCAGCAAATTCTTTCATTGAATCATATACCTTTTTGAAAAATTTATTTTTCTCAGCATTTTTGTTCAATGTAGCTTTTGCAGCTGCCATATATTCTACGAAGTAGTCAGATGGAGTATCTTCTAATATTACCCCATGTTTAGTAGTTAATGTTTGTAAAGCTTTTCCATTTTCATAGATTCTGTAACTTAAAGATTTTGCTAATGAAGCATTAGCTGCAACTTCAAGAGACTTCTTCTCATGAGCACTCATAGCTTTGTAAGTTTTTCCAGTAATATAAAAGTCAGCATTTACCACTACCTGGTGTAAACCTTGTAGGTAATAGTGCTTTAATACTTTTTGGAAACCAAATACCATATCTGGTTTTGGACAACACCATTCAGCAGCATCAATAGTTCCTGCTTCAAGAGCTGGTAGAATATCTCCACCACCCATAGCAACAGATGCTATACCAATGTCTTTATAAGTTTGTCCTGGAATCCCTGGAGGAGTTCTGAATTTATATTTTCTAAAGTCAGCCATATCTTTAATTGGTTTCGGAAACCAACCCAAAGCTTCTGGTCCAACTGGTTGAAGCATAAATCCTTTGATATCTCTTCCCATTTCTTTCCAAAGTTGGTCGTATAATTCTTTACCACCACCGTATTGGAACCAAGATAAGAACGCTAAGTTGTCAATACCAACTCCACCACCAGCTACTGGCGAACCAAATAACATAGCAGCAGGATGATCTCCTGACCAATAGTGAGTCCAAGCGAATCCACAGTCAATCAATCCTTTATCAACTGCATCAAGAGTTTCTTTAACTCCAACAACCGCACCCGCTGGTAAAATTTCAAATTTTAATGATCCATCAGTAAGAGTTGTTACAGTGTCAGTAAAGTCCTTTAACATCTTAACTTCATCAGCTTTGGTGTTAAGAACAGTCTGACATTTAAGTGTTTTTGCATTAGCACTAGAAGCAAATCCAAGTACTAGAACTGTTGCAAATAACATTGAAATGATTTTTTTCATTATTTTTCCTCTAGTTAGTTAATTATAACGAAAGCATACAACCAGAAAAATAAAGGAGACACAAGTGACAATTGATAAATATGAGTATAAAAGCAATAAATAATTGGTGATAAAAAAAACTAATTCAACTTGAAATGGAAAATTTTGATTACATAATTATTGGAGCAGGTTCAGCTGGATGTGTTCTAGCTAATAGACTTTCAGAAAATCCTGATAATAAAATTTTATTAATAGAAGCAGGAGGTAAAGATAGTAATCCGTGGATTCATATACCAGTTGGCTATTATAAAACAATGCATAATCCTGAAGTTGATTGGTGTTATAAAACAGAGCCAGATGATACTATGGCAAATAGATCTATTCCATATCCAAGAGGAAAAACTTTAGGAGGAAGTTCATCTATTAATGGACTTTTATATATTAGAGGTCAAGAACAAGACTATAATATTTGGCGTCAATTGGGCAATAAAGGATGGAGTTGGAAAGATGTTCTCCCATATTTTATTAAATCAGAAAATCAAGAAAGAGGTAAAAGTGATTTCCATGGTGATGATGGTCCTTTGTCAGTATCTGATCCAAGAATTAAGTTAGATCTATTGGAAAGATTTATGGATGCAGCTCAAGAGAAAGGAATTCCAAAAATTGATGATTTTAATAAAGGAGATAATTTTGGTTGTGGTTATTTTCAAGTTACTGAAAGAAACGGTCTAAGATGTAGTGCTGCTGTCGGATATTTAAATCCAATTAAAAAAAGAAAAAATTTAAAGATTGAAACAAATTGTCATGTAGAAAAAATAAACTTTGATGGAACTAAGGCTGTTAGTGTATCTTTTTGGAAAGGCAATGAGACCAATGTAGTCAGTGCAAATAAAGAAATTTTATTAAGTGCTGGGTCTATTGGGTCTACTCAAATCTTACAAACATCCGGTGTAGGAAATGTTGATAAATTATCAAAGTTAGGAATCAAAACAATTAAAGATTTAAAAGGCGTTGGCCAAAATTTGCAGGACCATTTAATGTTTAGACCTGTTTATAAAGTTAAAAACATTAAATCACTAAATAAAAAGATAAATAGTTTATTTGGAAATTTATTGATTGGTTTAGAGTTTATATTTAATAGGTCTGGACCAATGACAATGGGTGCAAGTCAGCTTTGTTTATTTGCAAAAAGTGACACATCAAGAGATACTCCAAATTTACAATTTCATGTTCAGCCTATAAGCACTGATAAGCTTGGGGGTGCTGCACTACATGATTTTCATGCATTTACTCCAACGGTTGCAAACATAAGACCAACAAGTAGAGGAGAAATTAATATAATTAGTAGCGATAGTAGAGAAAAACCAAAAATAAAAATGAACTATTTATCAACTGATGATGATAGAAAAGTAGCTGCTGATGGATTAAGACTGGTAAGAGATATTGTGTTCAATACCGAAACATTTAAAAAATATAATCCTGAGGAGCTTAGACCTGGGTCTAGTTTTCAATCAGATGAAGAACTTGTTCAAGAAGGAAGTAAATTTACTCAAACCATTTTTCATCCTGTTGGCACTTGTAAAATGGGAAACGATGAAAATTCTGTAGTTAATGATGAGCTTAAAGTTCATGGTTTACAAAATTTAAGAGTTATAGATGCATCTATAATGCCTAATATCACATCTGGTAACACTAATGCACCCACAATAATGATTGCGGAAAAAGGCGCAGATATGATACTAGGAAGTAATGCCAATTGATTTATTTTCTCCTGAACAATTAACTATTTTAACTCAAATCATTTTAATTGATCTAGTTTTGGCTGGAGACAATGCAATTATTATTGGAATGGTTGCATCTAAGTTTCCTTTAGAACAAAGAAAAAAAATTATTTTTTGGGGTATTAGCGGGGCAGTAATATTAAGAATAATTTTAACTTTATTTACAGCATATTTATTACAATTTACTGGTCTAAGATTATTAGGTGGATTACTACTTCTTTATATAGTCTACAAACTTTATGTAGATGTCATTAAAGGTACTGATCACGAGGACAACATTAAGGTTGATAACTCAAGTTTTTTAAAAGCTATTTGGACTATTTTATTAGCTGATTTTACAATGAGTTTAGATAACGTTTTGGGAGTTGCTGGAGCTGCTGGCAACCACTACGGTTTATTAGTATTTGGCTTAGTTTTATCTATTATACTTATGGCTACTGCAGCAACTTTAATTTCGAATTGGATCAAAAAATACAAATGGATAGCATGGGCTGGTTTATTTGCTATTTTGATTGTCGCTATTGAGTTGATTTACACAGATATTAAAATATTATTTTTATAATGTTCTTAAAAAATTATAATCTTAAAAATAAAAACGCAGTTGTAACAGGTGCTGGCAAAGGTATAGGAAGAGCCTGTGCAATTGCATTAGCCGAGGCGGGCGCAAATCTTATAATAATCAGTAGGACTAAAAAAGACTTAGATGAAGTTTCAAAAAAAATTAGAAAACTTAGGTCAAAATGTAAATCTTACGTCTGTGACATTACTAATTATAATGAAATTAAAGAGATAATAAACAAACAATCAAAAATAGATATTTTAATCAATAACGCAGGAAATAATATTCCTGAGCATTTTACAAAAGTTAAAACTAAAGATATGGAGTATTTGGTTAAGATCAACTCAATGGCAACTTTTAATCTTGCTCAATTATGCGCTCTTAAAATGATAAAAACAAAAAACCGTAAAAAAATTGGTGGCTCCATAGTGAACATGTCTTCACAAATGGGTCATGTAGGTGGACCTATTAGGAGTGTATATAATATGACAAAATTTGGCCTAGAGGGTCTTACTAAAGGAATGTCTATAGACCTTGCAAAATACAACATACGAGTAAATACTGTATGTCCTACATTCGTTGTGACACCTATGACTAAAAAATTTTTAAAAAGTAAAAAGTTTAAAAAAGAAGTTTTGGGCAATATACCACTTGGTAGGTTTGCAGAACTATCAGACGTAGCTACTGCTGCAGTTTTTTTAGCTTCTGAAGCAGCTTCAATAATCACTGGAACTTCATTATTGGTAGATGGTGGATGGACTGCAAAATAATAATCAAGATTTTATCATTCTTAATTTTTTTTTCTTCTTCGTTAGCAAATTCAATTGAATTCAAAGGTAAATTTTTACAAGGTCATTATATAGTTGGCTTAACAGATCCTTCTGCCAAAATTTTAATTGATAAAAAAAAAGTTAAAGTATCTAAAGATGGTTATTTTGTTTTTGGATTAGATCGTGACAGAAAACTTGATGTAAGTATAGTAAAGCTTATAAATGGAAAAAAAGAACTCATTACAAAAAAAGTATTCAAAAGAGAATATAATATACAAAGAATAAATGGTCTTCCACAAAACAAAGTAACTCCGCCAGAATCTGTGTATAAGAGAATTAAAGATGAAAATATCAAAATTGGAAAAGCTAGACAAATAAATTCAGACCTTCCTTTTTTCAAAAATAAATTCATAATGCCTGTTGAAGGTATTATAAGTGGAGTTTATGGTAGCCAAAGAATTTTAAACGGTAAACCCAGGTGGCCACATTACGGTATAGACATCGCAGCAAATCAAGGCACTGAGATCAAGTCATCTGCATCAGGTATCGTTACAATGGCAGAACCAGACCTATATTATACAGGGGGAACAATAATAATGGATCACGGTCATGGCATCTCTACAATATATTCACATCTAGATAAACTCAATGTTCGAGTGGGTGATGAAGTTTTACAAGGAGATATCATCGGTACAGTTGGATCTACAGGAAGATCGACAGGTCCTCATTTAGATTTTAGAGTCAATTGGTTTCAAACAAGATTAGATCCTATGTCTATATTGATAAATTAATGAGATTTAAATTTCACAAAGAAATTGAGTTTTTTTTAAAAAAATTTTTTTTACCTGAACCTGTTTTGTTAAAAAGAAGATTAGAAAGATCGATTAAGAATAAAGATGAAAATGAAATAGACTTACTAAAAAGATTTATCAAACCAGGTACTGACAGTATTGACGTTGGAGTATATAGAGGTGTTTATTCTTATGAAATGTCAAAGTATTCTAAAAAAGTTCATTCATTTGAACCAAATCCACTAATTTTTAAATATATAAATAAAAATTTAAAAAAGATCTCAAATAATATTGACTTGTATAATTTTGCTTTAAGTAATGAAAATAAGGTTTCAAATTTAAGAATTCCAATTAGAGATAAAAAAATGAACAAAGAAAATTATGAAGAACATTATTTAATGGGTCGAGCAACGGTACATGAACTGAATAACTTTCAAAATTATGAAAAATTTGAAATTACCCTAAAAAAGATTGATGATTTCAATTTTGATAATGAAATTTCTTTTATGAAAATAGATGTAGAGGGTCATGAAATTGAGGTAATTGAGGGTGGAAAATTGTTTATTAAAAAGAATAAGCCTGTTTTATTAGTAGAAATTGAAGAGCGGCATTCAAAAAAAAATATCCATCATTCAATTGATTATATAAATGGGCTTGGATATAACTCTTATTTTTATGATGAAAATAATTTAAAAAAAACATCAGAATTAAAGAATATGAAATTGTTTACAAACTTTATTTTTTTACCTTATTAACTTTATATGAGAAAAACATTAATCGAAAAAACTGCTGACAACCTGGTAAATGCTTTTTTAAAAAATAAGATTATCACTCCAATACCAAGAAAATTTTCAAAAAAACTTATTGAGGCCGAAAAATTCAGAAAACTTTGTGAAAGTAAAATCAAACTACCAATAATAGGTTTTAAAGCAGCAGGAACGGGTATTCCTTTAATAAAGAAATTAAATGAAAAAGAACCTTTTTATGCATCTGTTTATAAAAAAAATATTTTAAAAAGTGGAAAAAAAGTAAAGATAAATAAATCAACTTTAGGTATTGAACTTGAAGTTTGCTATCAAGTTAAAAAAACTTTCTTTACATCAAAGGGTTTAGTAACAATGAAAAATATTTCTAGACATATCTTAAATATGGCAACTTGTATTGAAGTTGTGGGTTATAGACAAAGAAAAAAGGGAATAACATCTTTTGGAGATTTATGTAGTGACTTTGGTGCAAATGTAAAATTCCTTTTAGGAAATAAAAAAAAATACAAAAAGATAAATATTGGTAATTTGAGAACAAATATAAGTAACAAAAAAATTAATCTAAATGTTGATGGAAATACAAATTCTGTTTATATAAATCCTCTAAATTCATTAAGGTTTGTTCTTAATAAACTTAAGAAAGATAAAATTAATATTGACAAAAATTTTTGGGTTTTCACTGGTTCTACAGTGGGAGTTGTACCTATAAAAGGGAAAGGTATTTATAAAGGATATATTGAAAAATTAGGTTCTGTTAAAGCAATAATAAATTAACTAGATTTATTTTCATCATTATTGTTATCTTCATTAGTATTATTTTTATCGGGATGAAGATCAGAATCTTGACTGTAAAATCTTTTAATCAATTCATCTTCTTTTTTTCTTTGTTCTTCATCAAACTTCTTCTCCCATTCTTTAATTCTGTTATTCTCCTCTTCTATTCTTTTTTTATTTTCAATTTCTTCTCTTAAAGCAATTTGATTTTCCTCTTCAATTTTTTTTCTTTTTTCTTCTTCACGTCTCTCTTCTTCTTGTCTTTGAAATTCCTCTTTTTCTCTTAATACTTTATCTCGTTCCTCAGCTTTAATCTTTTCTTCCTTTAGTCTAAGTTCTTCTTCTTTTTCTCTTTGCTCTGCTTGTTCTTTTAGCAATTGTCTCTCAATATCTTGTTTTCGTTCTATTTCTAGGTTTCTTAATCTATTCTCTGTTTCTCTTAGTCTTTCCTCCTCATATTTTAATTTTCTTGAAGCTTCTCTTATCCTTTGTTCTTCATCTAACCTTTTTTGTTTTTCAATCTCTAAAATTCTATTTTTTTCTATTCTCTCTTTCTCTTTTTCTTCTCTAATTTTTTGTTTTTCATTTTCTTTTAATCTTATTTGTTCTTCTTTAATCTTTATTTTTTCCTCTCTAATTCTTTTTCTTTCTGCCATCTTCATTCTAAGTTCTTCTTCCCTGAGCAAACGAGCGTCCTCTCTTATTTTTTTAGCCTCAGCATCTTTAATCTTTTGTTGTTCAATCATTAATCTTTTCGTATCTATTTTTTTTCTTTTTTCTTCATTTTTTCTAATTTGTTTCTCATTTTCTGTGATCATTTTTTGTTGGGCCAAAATTTTACGCTTTTCTTCACGCAATTTGTCTAACTTTTCTTTTTTGACTCTTTTACGCTCTTGAAGTTCTTGTCTTTTTTTTTCAACTTTTTCCCTTTTTTCTGATTTGATTTTTTCTCTTTCACGAACCTTCTTAAATTCACTATAAAAGTTTTTTACCTTTTTTTTGGTATTAGAAAAAACTTTAATAGGAGATAAATTTAAATCTTTAGGAATAGAAATTATATTTTCGATAATTTTAGAATTAATTTTTTTCTTATTTTTTTTCATTGCAAAAAGTTAAAATAGAAATTGATTTTTTAATACATTTAGAGTGTTAAATTTGGGTTAAAAAATTTTTTTTATTGAGTAATATTGAGTTAAATTTTTATCTAAAAAATATTTCAATTTAAACGTGTAATTGATTTTTGTAAAAGAATAAAAAAACAATTTGTATTAATTAAGAATCATATAGATGTGTCACATATCTATGATCAGAAACTTTTATTTGTTATTATTATTCTTTTTAGTTCTTAATTGTTCAGCTAATCCTGGAACAGCTCTTTTGGGCCCTGTTATTACTGGGGTTAAGTCTGGAAGTATTTATCAAACATCTTTATCTTATAGTTCTAATAAAGCTTTAGAAAACATAAAAAAAAATTTAAAAGTTAAAAAAGAAAATTTTTCAAAAATGAAAACTAATTTGATAAAGAAATTCCATGATGATTTAGAAGATTCTTCAATTCTTATCACTTTGAAAATCAAAAATATTGAAGTATCTGAAGTTGTAGAACCAGAACCCCTGCCGTAAATTTTTTCATATTTATCAACAACTCATTTTTCAATTATTAAGCGATTTATGTTTTATTGAGAATCACTTATTATCTTTTTAGGGTGGTAGAGGGAGACTGAAACCACCCCAACCCTTAAATAGAATTTTTTTTTGTCAGATAAAAAAATTAGATCAGTTGCGAAAACATTCTCTTGGAGATTCTTAATTTTTATATATTGGATGTTATTTGGCTATATATTTACTGGTTCATTTAAAGTTGCAGGGGCATTAGGTTTAGGTTCAATTATTCCACTTTTCTTTTATTATTTTCATGAAAGAATTTGGAACAAAATTAAATGGGGTACTAATAATAATTAAAATTGTATTAGTTTTTTTAGTTTATCAGAAACAATAATTTTTTTATTGTTTATATAATCTTCATGGTTTTTTTCGATATTCTTTAATTCATATAGGTAATTTACCATAACTCCAAAAGACCTATTAAAACCAACCTCTGAAACATTCGCATTAATAATAATATCATCAACTATTGCACCATTTCCTAAATGAAATCTACAAACATCGTTAATTGGAAGATTTTTTTTATTTTTTTCGTTTATTAAGTAATGAGCAACCAATTTAATTATAGCATTCTTATTAGATACAATTCTTCCATCACCTATTTTTAAATTCGAGTTTTTTAAAAATGAAATATTTGTATAAGGTATTTTACCCAAAATATTCTTGATAATACTTTCATCCAATGTTGTAAACCAGTCTCTAAATCCTGGGATTGGAGAAAGTGTACCGAAGTTTTTAATATTAGGTAACTCTTCCTGAATTTCATAAACAACTCTTTTAATTAAGAAGTTTCCAAGCGTTACTCTAGAAAGACCTTCTTGACAATTACTTATTGAATAAAAGGTAGCAGTATCATATTTTTTTTCTCCTTCAGTTCTAGGCTTCATTATTTCTTGAATAGATTTTCCTAAACCGTTTGTAAGTGCTACTTGAACAAATATTATTGGTTCATCCTCTAATGCAGGATGAAAATAAGAAAAAAATCTTCTATCCTCTCCAAGTCTTCTTTTAAGTTCGTTCATATCTTTTATTTTATGTACTCTTTCGTACTGAATGATTTTTTCTAAAACTGCAGCTTTAGTATCCCAAGTAATCTTTGCAAGTTTTAGAAACCCAGGATTAAACCAAGATTTAAACAACTCTCTTAAATCATTATCTAATGGTTTTAATTCTCTATTTTCATTTAAAATTTTAAGAAGATCTTCTCTCAATGAAACAATTGTTGAAATTCCATTAGGAGACATATTCATTCTTCTAAATAATTCCCTTCTTTGACCCTCTGCGGTAATGAATAGCTTGAAAAGGTTTTTATCATTTTCTTCTGTTTTATAGAGATTTATAGCCTCAGAAACCTTTGAATGATTAGGTTTAAACCTTTCATTAATTTTTTTAAAGAATAATAATTTTTTTTCATGGCTTAATGTTTGATATAAATCGGTAATATCTCTTGCTACAGTAATCCCAAATGCTGCTCCTTTGTTTGAAATTAAATCATCACATAGTGAGATTATTGACTCTAAGTCATTTTTCTTGACTACGCTTTTTTTGAATAGTTTTTGGCCTACGTCAGCAATTGAAGATATAATTTCCTTTAAGTTAAACACAAAAGCACCCCTATTAAGCAACAATCTTAATTATTAATTAATTGATAAATATTCAAAAAAAGATCTTATAGAAACTAAAATAAGAAAAGTTCCAAAAATCTTACTTAATAATTTTTTGTTAATTTTATACACTGCTTTGGCGCCAATTCTAGCCATAATCATCGTCACAGGAACAAATACAATAAAACCCAGTAAATTTATATACCCAACGCTATAAGGAGTATTAACGTTATCGATTATTTTCCCACCTGTTATCATTGTGATTGTTCCACTTAGAGCTATCAAAAAGCCTACAGCAGCTGCCGTGCCTATAGATTTTCTTATGTCGTAACCAAAAGTTCTCATGAATGGAACCATTAATGAACCACCTCCTATTCCAAGTGGGACAGAAATGAAACCAATTATAACTCCAGAAATATTTTTAATTAGATCAGATATTTTTTTTGGATTTTCCATAAGTTTTTCTCTAACAAAAATGAAAAATAATCCTACAATAAATGCAAATACTGAAAAAAATAAAACTAAAGCAGGTGTTTTTAAGTTTACAGCTAAAAAAGTTCCAGCAATTACTCCTAATAGAATAAAAATACCAAATGACTTTACCATTTTAAAATCTACCGCATCATATTCCATATGAGTTTTAGTTGAGATTATTGATGTCGGAATAATTATTGCTAGGGAAGTTCCAACAGATAAATGCATACGTGTTACAATATCAAAATCTAAAACTGTAAAAGCGTAATAAAGAGCTGGTACCATTATTATTCCCCCTCCTACACCTAGAAGTCCAGCCATAAAGCCAGCTACTGCTGCTGCAACAGCTAATACTGCTAGTAAATTAATTAATTCACCTGAATTTATTATTTCCATTAAGAAGTAGCTTGATTTGCCTTTTCATTATTTTGAACAATAGTCATTATGTGTTTGGCCTTTTGAAAATCAGAGTCCCTAGCCATCATATTGTCACTTAAATATCTTTTCCACTGTTTCGAGCCCACTTGTCCGTGATATAGCCCTACTGTATGTCTCATTATGTGATTAACTTTAGTTCCGAGCTTAACCTCTTTATCTAGATATTCTAAAAGTTTTTCAACAACTTTTTCTCTGGAGGGATTATCTTTATTATCAAATATTTCTTTTTCAATTTCGACCAAAGAATATGGATTTTGATATATTGATCGTCCTATCATAACACCATCACAAAAATTCAAATGATTATTAATCTCTCCAATTTTCGTAATACCTCCATTTATAATAATTTCTAAATCAGGGTTTTCTTTTTTTATTTCATAAACCATGCTGTAATTTAATTTAGGAATATTAAGATTTTGTTTCGGAGATAAACCAGTTAAAATTGCTTTTCTAGCGTGTAAAATAAAAGTTTTAGCTCCAGCATCTTTCATTTTGTTTATAAAATTATTTAGATATTCAAATTCTTCAGTATCATCAAATCCTATTCTTGTTTTAGCTGTTACAGGAATTTTACAAGCATTAACCATTGAATTTATACACTCAGCTACTAAGTCTGGTTCTTTCATTAAGCATGCACCAAACATGTTTTTTTGAACCTTTTTACTAGGACAGCCTAAATTGATATTAATTTCATCATATCCCATTTCATCTGCAATTTTAGCAACTTCAGCTAGTTCATCTTTATCGGACCCTCCTACTTGAAGGGCTAAAGGTTTTTCTTCAGGACTGTAAGATAAAATTTTTTTTCTGTCTCCATAAATAGCTGATTTAGTAGCTACCATCTCGGAATAGAGCATCACACTCTTGCTCATCAATCGTAAAAAAAAACGATCATGTCTATCAGTGCAATCCATCATTGGAGCAACTGAAACTTTTCTGTTGATATTTTTTTTAGTATCCAAGAGGTTTACCCATTATTTTGTCAGGTAGCCATGTCACTATTTCAGGAAAAATACATAAGATTAATATAGCTAAAGCCATTATTATCATAAATGGAATAGATCCTTTTAAAATTTCTGACAAACTAACATCTGGGGTAATTCCTTTAATGATATAAAGATTTAATCCAACGGGTGGAGTTATTAATCCTATCTCCATATTAATAGTAAATACAATTGCAAACCAGTAAGGATCAAATCCTAACTGTGTTATAACAGGTAATAATATTGCTGAAGTCATTACAATAACAGCTACTGGCGGTAAAAAGAATCCAGCTATTAAAAGGAATATATTTATTAAGATAAATACAACCCATTTATTGGAACTTAATTCTACCATGCTTTGCGCTAAAGACTGAGTGACGTAAAGTTGTGAAAGAGTGAATGCAAAAAGATAAGAGGCAGCAATAATAAACATTATCATTACACTTTCCTTCATTGAAACTTTAACAATATTCCAAATTTTCTTTGGCTGATAAATTTTGTAAACAACAGCGATTAGAACAAAAACTAAAAATGCACCTACACCTGATGCCTCTGATGGTGTAGCGACCCCTCCATATAAAACATAAAGGACACCAACTATAATCGCTAGGAAAGGTAAAATTCTTGGTAATACCTCAAGTTTTTCTTTTAAAGTAGGAGGTGTTCTATTTTTCAAAGCCTTTGCAGAATCTTTATCAATAAAATAACTATGTATAAGAGCCCATATAGCAAACATTCCTGCCAACATAAATCCAGGAATAAGACCACATAAAAACAATCTCCCGATTGATGTGCCGGTTGCAATACCATAAACAATTAAAACAATACTAGGTGGAATTAAAACTCCTAACGTGCCTCCTGCAGCAATGGTTCCAGTAGCTATTTGATCAGAATATCCTCTTTTTCTCATTTCGGGTATTCCCATAGTTCCAATTGCAGCACATGTAGCAGGACTAGATCCACTCAATGCGGCAAAAATTGAACAAGCACCTATATTAGAAATAACTAAACCTCCTGGGACTCTCCAGAGCCATCTGTCTAAACCAGTATATAAATCTTTTCCAGCAGGAGAATTGGCTACCGCCATCCCCATTAAAATAAACATTGGTATTGAAAGTAAAACAAATGAATTTAGTCCAGCATAAAATGTTTCTGCAAAAACATCCAACATTTGAAATCCTTCAAATGATACTAAAAGAACTATTGATACAAAACTTAAACCAAAAGCGATCGGTATTCCTGAAAAAAGAACTATTAAAGTAAAAACAGCTACTATTAAAGCTATTATTAATGGATCCATTAATTCAAATCCTTTTCATCAATTAATTTTATAATTTCAGCTATATATTGTAATATCATTAATACAGCTCCTAACATCATTGAAGAATAAGGTATCCACAATGGTGGATCCCAGACTGTTCCAGTTGAATAATTTTTAGTAAAAGCCTCTTCTACCATAATAAATCCAAAATAAAATAAAATCAAAAAAAATAACAAACTTAAAAGAGATGTAAAAATTTTTAACCTCACTACATTTTTTTTTGATAAAAAATCATATATCCATTCCATACTTACATGAGCTTTTTCACTAAGCACGTATGCACTGCCAATAAAAGTAGAGGCAACTAAAAGCATTGTCACAAGTTCTGTTTGCCAAGTAATTGCTCTTTGAAAAAAATATCTTTCAAATACAAGCTCTACGATAACTAAAATTGATAGGAGTAAAGCTGAAACTGCGAAAGCACCACATGCTTTTGCAACATAATCGCAAAATTTAAGATATTTATTTTTCATAAAAAAACCCCTACTTAAAAAGAATAAATAGGGGTTCTTTATATATTATTTTATTTAACTGCTAAAGCCATTTCCATTAGCTTATCGCCACCTGGCACTTTATCAGCAAACGCCTTGTGTGAAGATTTCTTAGCAATCTCTACCCAAGCAGCATGATCTTTTGCATTCATATACACTAACTTAACACCAGCCGCTTTATAAGCGTCTTCAAACTTTTTATCTAAGTTTTCTACTTGTGCTGTCATGTACTTTTCAGCAACTTTTCCAGCTTTCATTAAAGCTTTTTGTTGCTTAGAATTTAAAGCATCAAAAGACTTTTTAGACATAAGAATTGGCTCATACATAAACCATAAACCAAATTTTCCTGGAGGAGTTGCACATGAAACTTGCTCATATATTTTGTAACTAACAAAACTACCTGAGCTCGTGTTCGCACCTGTTAATACACCAGTTTGTAAACCAGTATAAATTTCAGATGATGGCATACTTTGAATACCCGCTCCTGCTGCTTCTAACATTTGATTAAATGCTTTACCAGCAGCTCTCATTACTTGTCCTTTTGCATCGCTAGGATTTTTGATACATTTTGTTTTTGAAGCAAAACCACCACCTAACCAAGCATCAGATAAAACTACAACACCAGCGCTATTAATTATGTTTTTAATTTCAGTCATCATAGGACCTTTATTAAATCTTAGTGCGTGTTTGTGGTTTTTTACAGTTCCCGGCATTAACGTTGCGTCAAACTCAGGATGGAACTTTGATGCATATGCTAATGGGAATGCAGAAATATCCAACTGACCAGTTGTCATTGGTTTCCACTGTTCTTTTGGTTTATATAATGATTTAGCTGGATAAATTCTTACATCTATTCCAACATTTGCTTTTTTTACTTCGTCAGCAATAATTTGAACCATTTCGTGTCGTGGGTCAAATGATCCATCAGCCCTTGGAGTTCCAGGCCATTGGTGACTAGCTTTTAATGTTATAGCAAAAGCAGAACCAATAGTTGTGAAAACAAAAACTAATGAAGTTAAGTATAAAGATATTTTTTTTAACATTATTATTTCCCTCTATTGTTATTTTTAATAATTCAATTAAAATGAACTTATTAATAAGAGTCAAGTCGACAAAAAGAATTTATTAAAGCTTAAATTATGGATGGACCTTTAAAAAACCTACTAGTTATTGATTTAACGAGAGTATTGGTAGGACCCTACTGTACTATGGTATTGTCTGATTTAGGTGCAAGAGTTATTAAAGTGGAGGCACCAGAAATTGGTGATGACTCTAGAAAATTTGGACCATTTATTAAAGATTATTCTGCTTATTTTATGTCTTTAAATAGAGGTAAGGAAAGTATTGCACTTAATTTAAAAAATACTGATGATAAAAAAATTTTTGATAAAATTTTATCTAAAGCAGACATATTAGTAGAAAATTTTAAACCTGGAACCCTCGAAAGATGGGGATACGGTTGGAAAGATGTTTGTAAAAAATATCCAAAATTAATTTATGCATCAGCCTCTGGTTTTGGACAAACTGGTCCTTTAAAAGAATTACCTGCATATGACATGGTTGTTCAAGGTATGGGAGGTTTAATGAGTGTAACTGGTCAACCTAATTCTGAACCAACAAGAGTTGGAACTTCTATAGGAGATATTACTGCAGGATTATTTACTACAATTGGTATTAATGCTGCTCTATACGATAGACAAAAGACCGGCAAAGGAATGTACATTGATGTCTCTATGCTTGATTGTCAAATAGCAATTTTAGAGAACGCTATAGCACGTTATCTTTCAAAAAATGAAATCCCCAAACCTATGGGTTCTCGTCATCCATCAATTGCACCTTTTGAAGCTTTTAAAACTAGAGATAGTCATATTATAATTGCTGCAGGTAACGATAAATTATTTGAAAAACTTTGTAATCTTTTAAATATTTCAGAATTAGCTAAGGATTCAAAATTTTTAGACAATTCCTCAAGAGCAATAAATATAGACGAACTAAAAAAAATTCTTGAGAATAAGTTATCTACAAAAAATACTGATGAATGGGTTAAATCTATGGAAAAAGAAAAAATTCCTTGTGGACCAATATTTAATATTAAAGAAGCAGTTGAAAATCCTCAAGTTGAATCTCGAAATATGATTGTTAAAGCTTATCATAAAGTTATAGGTGATTTTAAATTAGCAGGTAATCCAATCAAAATGTCCTCTTATAAAGATGAAAAGGTACGAGGTGATATTCCTGACTTAGATGAACACAGGGAAAAAATATTAAAAGAATTTAGTTAGCTGTTGTTTGGTTCGTTATCATCAGAATTAGTTTCGGTTGTCTGTTCCTCAGCTTCTGATACTTGTTCTAAAGAAAGATCTCCCTCATCTGTACCTGTTTCATCACCATCTGAATTTTCTATATCCGGTTTAGCTGTCTCAGATAGTTCTGCTAAATCTTCTTTTGAAACTTGAATTTTTTCTGGAGATTTTCTTGCTCTTTTTGAAGGTAGTATTGGAGCGCCACTTTTAGAAATTTCACCTTTATACATGCTTTCAAAATCATCACCCACTTCTTCATCATCATCAGTACCATCTTCTACTTGTTCTACATGTTTTCTAAGTTTATATATTGCGCTATCTGTTAAATCAGAAACTTTAATGTTTTCTTCAGCAATTTCTCTTAATGAGATGACTGTATTTTTATCGTTATCTTTTTCTAAAGTTGGCTCTAATCCTGCGTTAAGTTGTGTTGCTCTTTCTTTTGCAACCAAAACTAATTCGTAGGGACTATCTACTTTATCTATGCAATCTTCTACTGTTACTCTAGCCATGCGGAGTATCTACACATTGAAGTTTTAAAAATCAAGGAGATTTTTAAATATATTTGGGATTTAGCTTATTTCTCACAAAAAAGAGAAGGATAATAGAAATTAAGATATAAATAAAAGATACAAATGCTATCTGCTCGATAGAAAATCCTTGATCAATTAGAAGACCAAATAGAGCTGTTCCAAATGCAGTAGAAAAAACCATTAATGCTGTAGAAAGAGCTTTAATTGATCCAATATATTTCACCCCATAAATCTCAGCCCATGTAGAAGACCCCAGAACGTTAGCTAGTCCATTTGAAATACCTATTAAACCCAAAAATATAAATGCGGTTATAGATGTGTCAAAAAAAATTAAGACTAAGGAAGACGTCATCAAAGGAATATTCATAAAAATAAGCAACTTTCTGCTAGTAAACCTATCAATTAAAAAACCGGAAATTAATAAAGTTACTACTGATAAAATTGAGTAAATCATGAATGATTGAGCAATAACAAAAGTTCCCCAACCTTTAGACTCTAAAATGAAGGATTGATATACGAATACCCCAGTGGCAATCCATGGCATGGCCAACATGTTTAAACAAATAATATAAAATCTATAATCTTTTAAAACTTCAATTCTTTTCCACTGAAAAATATCTTTTTCTTTATGATCATTTTCTTTTATTTCTTCTCTTGAATCAAAATTTAAATTTTTGATTAAAACAAAAGAAGCCATTGGTAAAAATATTAAAACTAAAATTGAAACTGACATCCAAATATTTTGCCAACTTATAATCGTTAATAAATATACTATTAAGACTGGTAGGATAAATTCTGCGCTGGAAAGACCAAACCAACTTGTGCTTAATGCTTTTCCTCTAGATTTTGTAAAGTATCTAGAAATAGTAGTAGTTGCAGTGTGAGACATCATACCTTGACCTGAAAATCTCATAAGAAATATAGCAACAAATAAAAATCCAATAGATGATATCTTAGAAAAGAAAAAGCATGAGAAAGAGAGAAGTAGAGTTACAAAAAATGCAAACTTAAATATATTAATATCATCAATTTTTTTACCCACCCAAATTAAAAGAACACTACTTAATAAAGTTGCTGAGGCATAAATTGATCCAAATTGTCCCTGTGTGATAGAAAGGGTGTCACGTATGCTCGAATTAAATAAGCCAAGAAAAAAACTCTGTCCAAAACTTGAAAAAAATGTAAATATAAATCCAAATATAATTACTTTTAAACTTAAACTCTTAAACATAAAAAAATTATGACTTGTAATGTTGCTTTCATAGGTCTTGGGGTTATGGGCTACCCAATGGCTGGTTATATATCAAAAGCCGGACACAATGTAACTGTTTTTAATAGAACTAAATCTAAAGCAGAGAAATGGATTAAAGAATACAAAGGTAAAATGGCTGAAACACCAGCTGAAGCAGCAAAAGATGCTGAATATATTTTTACATGTGTAGGAAATGATAACGATTTAAGAGAAGTAACATTTGGTGACAATGGTGTTTTTAAAACAATTAAAAAAGGATCTGTTTACATTGATAACACTACTGCTTCTGCAACGATTGCTAGAGAAATTTATGAATATTCAAAAAAACACAGTTTTGGTTCTTTAGATGCTCCTGTATCTGGTGGACAAGCTGGTGCAGAAAATGGCGCACTTACTGTTATGATTGGTGGAGATCAAGCTGACTTTGACAAAGCGAAAGATAAAATAGATTGTTACAGTAAAAAAATGAAATTACTTGGTGGTCCTGGTAATGGACAGTTAGCTAAAATGGTTAATCAGATTTGTATTGCAGGATTGGTTCAGGGTTTGTCTGAAGCTATCAATTTTGGAATAAAAGCAGGATTAAATATGGAAGATGTTATAGAGGTAATTTCAAAAGGCGCAGCTCAATCTTGGCAGATGGAAAATAGATATAAAACCATGATTGATGACAAATTTGATTTTGGTTTTGCTGTTGATTGGATGAGAAAAGATTTAAAGATTGCAATGGATGAAGCAAAAAATAACGGTTCTTTGTTACCTGTAACTGAACTTGTTGATAAATATTATGGTGAAGTTCAAGGTCTGGGTGGAAATCGATGGGATACATCAAGTTTAATTAAAAGATTTAGAAAGTAGCCTCGTATGCAACCAGCATACTACGAAGATTTTAATGAGATAAAGAAGAAGGTCTGGCTTATGCTAGATGATGCAATAACCAATAGAGCATCACAATTTAGAATACCCACTTTCATTTGTGGTGACCAATCTGATTTTGATGGAAGAATTGTTGTTCTAAGAAAATCAGATCAACTAAATAATACAGTTCAATTTCACAGCGATATAAGATCAGACAAGATTGAGAAACTAAAAAAAAATCCAAAAGCAGCGATGCTTTTTTATGATAAAGACGAAAAGATACAAGTCAGATTAAAAATTGAATGTGTAATAAATCACAACAATGAAATTACAAAAGAATCTTGGTCAAAAACTCAGCATATTAGTAGAAAATGTTATTTAGTTGATAATGGCCCGGGTTCAGAATCTGCATCACCAACATCTGGATTAAAACCTGAATTAGACAATTTTGAATATACTATGGAGCAAAGTGAAGAAGGTTATAAAAATTTTACAGTAATTCAATGTAAAATAAAATTAATTGAGTGGCTTTATCTTGCAGCTAAAGGCCATCGTAGAGCTCGGTTTGATTTAGAAACTAAAAAAGAAACTTGGTTAGTTCCTTAAACTAATTTTCAATTGCAGAGAGTTTTTTCTTAAGTTTCGGTGATAAGTTTGTAAACCACTCGCTCTCTTTACCTGATTCTGGTAAAACCGCTCCATATTCAATCATCTGAGATGGTGGAAGATCATTTATGTAAACCCAAATTTGGGTTTCATCTAATTTGGAATTTTTTACCATCACATCTTTTAAATCTGAAATTAATTTGTCTTTTACTTCTTTTGATCGTCCAGCTCTAATTTGACCCAATAAAAACATGGATGGTTCTTTTACTTTTTTACCTCCCATAAAATGATTATTTTTTTTAGTTTTATTAAATATAACTTGTGCAAAATAAGTATTAGCCCCTGTAACTACATTGTGAACTTTAGTTATTCCCTCAGCTAAATTCTTTTGTTGTTTTGAGGATAAGTTAAAATTTGAATTTGTTACAGTGTAAGTTGGCATAATAATTAGAATATAGATTTTGAATATCTTTTCCAGTTATCTTGATAATGTTTGGTATTTTCAAAAACTGCTTTTTTTTCTTCCTCAGAGACTTCTCTAACCACCTTTCCAGGTGAACCAATCACTAAAGAGTTGTCTGGTATTTCCTTATTTTCAGTAATTAAAGCTTTTGCACCTATAATACAATTTTTTCCAATTTTAGCATTATTTAAAATTACAGCACCAATTCCAATTAAACTATTATCCCCTATCGTACAGCCATGAAGCATAACCATATGACCTATGGTTACATCTTTTCCAACTTTAATTGGATAGCCTGGGTCAGTATGCAGAACACTTCCATCTTGGACGTTTGAACCCTCACCTATATGAATATTTTCTATATCCCCCCTTAATGTAGCATTAAACCAAATACTTGAGTTTTTCTCTAAGGTAACATCACCTATTATGGTTGCATTAGGCGCTACCCAATTTTCGCCAGAGTTTTTTGGTTTTTTATCTTTTAAATCGTAAAACATAATTTATATATTATTACATTATGCCCATACAAACTCCAATATGTGATTTTGGTCAAAAAGCTTATAACTTTGAATTAAAATCTACTGATAATAAAATATTATCCTTAAATGATGTCAAAGGTGAAAATGGAACTTTGATTATGTTTATTTGTAATCATTGCCCTTATGTTAAAGCAGTTACTAAAGATATTGTAGAAGACTGCAATGAATTAAAAAAAATTGGAATTAATTCTGTTGCTATATGTGCAAACGATGCTGAAAATTATCCAGAAGACTCTTTTGATAACATGATTGAATTTGCCAAAAAAAATAAATTTAGTTTTCCTTATCTAAATGATGAAACCCAAGAAACAGCAAAAATTTATGATGCAGTGTGTACACCTGATTTTTTTGGCTATAATAAAAATCTTGAACTTCAATACAGAGGTAGATTAAGAGAATTGAAAAACTTAATTCCTGTTAGAAGTGGAGATAGCGATTTACTCAAAGCAATGAGGCAAATAGCTGAAATAGGAAAAGGACCTGAAAGTCAAATACCAAGTGCTGGTTGTGGTATTAAGTGGAAACAATAATTAATGTATCTAATAGTAACTAGATCTTTTCCACCAGAAGTAGGTGGTATGCAAAGTTTAATGTGGGGACTAACAAAAGAGATGTCTAAAAACTTTATGATTAAAGTTTTTGCTGATTACCAAGAAAATCATAAAGAATTTGATCAAAAAGAAAACTTTTCTATTGAAAGAGTTGGAGGAATAAAATTTTTAAGAAAAATAAGAAAAGCTCAATTAATTAATGAATTTTTGAAAGAAAATAAAGTGAAAGGAATTATTGCTGATCATTGGAAAAGTCTAGAATTAATCAAAACAGATAAGAAGAAATATTGCTTGATCCATGGTAAAGAAATCAATCATTCTAAAGGGAGTTCAATTAACAAAAGAATTAATAAAGTTTTGAATAAAACTGAAAAAGTGATTGCTAATTCAGAGTTTACGAAAAATTTAGCGATTGATAATGGAATAGATAAAAACAAAATTAAAGTTATTAACCCTGGAGTTAATACTGTTAAAGAATTAGATAAAAAATCATTAGAAAAGGTTGAAAGTTTACTTAAAATTAAATCACCTAGATTAATAACTGTTTCGAGATACGATAAAAGAAAAAATCATGAAAAAATAATTATGGCTTTAAGAAATTTAAAACAACAATATCCTGATATTGTTTATATTTGTATTGGTCATGGTGAAGAAGAAGAAAATTTAAAGAAATTAGTGCAAGAGCTCAATCTAAGTTCGCAGGTAATGTTTTTTAAAGAAATTACTGAAAACTTAAAAAATGCTTTAATAGCTAAATCAAATATTTTTGTTATGCCTTCAATTATTAGTAAAACTTCTGTTGAAGGATTTGGAATATCATACGTAGAGGCTGCTCAATACAGCGTTCCGTCTCTTGGAGGTAAAGATGGAGGAGCATCTGATGCAATTAAACATGATAAAACTGGAATTATTTGTGATGGAAATAATCTTGAGGATATTTATTCATCTTTAAATTTAATGATTGAAAATAAAAAATATATTGAACTTGGAAAAAATGCTAAAGAATTTGTATCAAAGTTCCAATGGCACAAAATAATTGAAGATTATAAGAAAATTCTTAATTAGGATAAAGATTTAACCAATCTTTCAAAAACTTTTTCTGCACTTAAATTATTTAAATCTTCAACTTGTATAGCTTTAAAGTTTTCTCTTTCGATATTTACTTTATAGGCTGTTGTGTGTTTTCCAAATAGTGTCAAACCCTTAGCGCCAACATGTGCTGCAATATGTGCCGGACCTGTATCATTTGCCACAACAAAAGAACTTTCTTTTATTATTGATGTTAGTTGTGAAATGTCTAAAGCTTTGCCATCATCTAATAAAGCTAATGCATTTATATTTATACTTTCATTAATTTCATTTGGTCCTGGTGCAATTACAATCTTATATTCATCACCAAATTTATCAGTAATTAATTTTATTAAATCATTATAATAAGGCCATTTTTTTAAAGTCAGATGTGGTGAGCAAAAAGGAAATAATAAAATATATTTTTCTAAACTAAATTTATCTTTTATCTTTTTTATTTCTGTAGTAACCCAACTAAAATTTGGTTTTAATGTATTTTTAGTATTCAAATTAGATTTTTTTAGCTGATGATCAAATCTTTCAAGCACTGATTTTTTGTCAAACTTATCTTTATCTGTATCAATTGGTAATGTTGTATATGAGCTTGACCAGATTTCATGATTTGCTTTTGGAAAAAGAATATTCTTATAAAATTTAGTTCTAGATGAATTTTGTAAGTCAAAAACTTTAATAAATTTATGTTTCTTTAATTCTCGCATTAAAAAATATAAATAAATTAAATTATATTTAGGTAATCGTTTATCTAAAATTACATCATGAATAAAAGGATTTTTCTTGAATAATTCTAAAAAAGGTTTTGTGGTAAGCAAATAAATTTGATCATCCTTATAATTTTCAGATATGTCTTGAATTGCACCACTAGCTTGAGCTATATCTCCTAATGAGCCGTGTTTGATAATTAAAATGTTAGACATATTTATAACAAGATAACACAGTATTAAATTTTATGAATAAAATTATAATTGAAGTTTCAGTTGGTGAGCTTTTAGATAAAATTTCAATTTTAGAAATTAAACAAGAAAAAATTAAAGATCCTGAAAAATTAAGATTTATTAAAGATGAGTATTCAATATTAAAAAATCAACTTAAAAATATTATAAAATTAAGTGATAAACTTGATGAACTTTATAAGTCACTAAAAGAAGTAAATTTAAAACTTTGGGTTATAGAAGATAACAAAAGACTATGTGAAAAAAAGAAGAAATTTGATGAAAAATTTATTAAACTCTCAAGGGAAGTTCATTTTTTAAATGATGATAGAGCTAAAATAAAACTTGAAATTAATAATTTAACGAATTCAAAAATTAAAGAAATAAAAGAATATACAAATTATTAATTTTTTTATTTGATCTGTTAAAGATTAATGATTTATTGAAGAAGAAAAATTCCAGGAACAATCAAAACTTGGTACATATATTCTCGACAACTTAGTATTTCCAAAGTGATGGTGAAATACATTTAACCAATTTTCAACTTGATGAGGTTTTTTATCCTGGCTACCAACCTGTGCAGTAATTACTCCTTTAGGTTTAAGTATTCTAACTAAGAAGTCCATATTTTTAGCAGCAAGATCTATACAAAACTGGTCATCATTCAAATCTATAAAAATATGATCATATGTATCTTCGTTTACAGTTTTGATACTTTCAAAAGCATCGCCCCATACACATTTAACTGAATTTTTTTCTGTAGCTTTTTTTCCTATATCACCTAAATGTTTATTGCAAACTTCCACAACTTCTGGATCAAGTTCGTACCAATCTATAAAATTAAACTTTTTTGAAATACATTCTCTTGCGACACCACCATCACCACCTCCAATGATTGCTGCTCTTTCATTTTTTTTATTTAATTTTAAGCTAGCTCCAACAAAAGTTGAGCTATATAAATGTTCATCAGATGCCGCTACTTGTATTTCACCATCAATAAATAAAGACTTTCCAAATTGTTCTAATTCTAAAATTTCAATATGTTGACCAACTTTAGATTTAAAATCTTCTAAAACCTCATTTACAACATATGATTTTTGTAAACCAGGTGAGCTATAAATATCATGATAAAGAGATCTGGTATCTCTATTAAATTCTTTTTTAACTATTCTTTTGTGTTCAAATTCATTTTTAACAATATCGATTGCAACAGATGGGCTTATTTTACCACAAGTAAAAAAATCAAAACTTATTATTCCCTTTTCAGGAAAAGTATGAAAGCTGATATGACTTTCAGCTAATAATGCTAAAATAGTAAATCCTTGAGGTTCAAATTTATACTTGGAGATGTTTAAAATAGTTACATTAGCTGCTTCAGCTATTTTATGTATAACTCTTTCATAGACTGAAGGTTCGTACTCTTTTGTAGTACCTATAATATCTAAAGTAATATGCTCCCCGACTTTAATCATCTTACCCTTTTTTATAATTCTTAGCCTTGTCTAAAACTTTTTTCATTTCTTCAAATGAAAGAATCTTAGGTTGCCCTAATTTTAGAGCAATAGTGTATTGATGACAAATGTTTTCTATCTCTTGTGCAAGTTCAAATGCATCCTCTAAATTTTTACCAAAAGCAACCTGACCGTGATTAGACATTAAACATGCAGATCTATTTTCTAAAGCTTTAATAACATTGTTAGATAATTCTTCAGTTCCAAAAGTAGCGTATTCAGCACATTTAATGTCATCTCCTCCTGCAAGAGCAATCATATAATGAAATGGTGGTATAGTTTTTCCGTGTGAAGAAACAGCTGTTGCGTGTGGAGAATGGGCATGAACGATAGCATGTGCTTCTTTTTTATTTAGATAAATATCTCTGTGAAATCTCCACTCTGATGAAGGTTTATTGGCTGAATCATTTTTTTTTTCTTCATTTAAACCCATAAAAACAATATCTTCAGGTTTTAGTGTTTCATATTTTTTTCCTGATGGAGTAATTAAGTATCCCTCTTTGTTATCTTCTTTTCCTCTCAAAGATATGTTACCAGATCTAAGAGGTGAAAGATTTGTAGAGTTTAATTTTAATGAATATTCAATAATTTGATTTCTTTGATCTAGATTCTTCATTTGAATAATTCTTTTAGTCCTTTTTCTGATGCTTCACATACACCTTTCTCAGTAATTAATCCTGTAACATATTTTGCAGGTGTTACATCAAAAGCTAAGTTCTTCGATTTACTTTTTTTTGGATATATTTGTATTTTCTTTATATTTCCTTTTTCATCTAAACCTTCCACATGAGATAATTCATGTGAATTTCTCTCTTCAATTGGAATATCTTTATGATCTTTAATACTCCAATCAATTGTAGAACTTGGTAAAGCTACATAAAATGGAACATTATTATCATTTGCTGCTAACGCTTTAAGATAGGTTCCAACTTTATTACACACATCTCCATTAGATAAAGTTCTGTCTGTCCCAACAATACACATATCAACTTCACCTCTTTGCATCAAAATTCCACCTGTATTGTCTGCAATAATTGTATTTTTAATTCCTTCTTCATTTAACTCATATGAAGTTAAATTGGCTCCTTGGTTTCTTGGTCTTGTTTCATCAGCCCAAACATGAACTGGAATACCTTTTTTGTGTGCATGATATATTGGTGAAGTTGCAGTCCCCCAATTTATTGTCGCAAGCCAACCTGCATTACAATGAGTTAAAATATTAACTGTATCTTTTTTTTTATTGTAAATTTCTTCTATAATTTTAAGTCCATTTAATCCAATATTTAAACAAAATTTAATATCTTCCTCACAAATTTCTTTTGCTTCATTAAGTGCTATTTCAAAAATTTTTTCACTATTAACACCTGACAATTTATTCATCATTCTATCAACAGCCCACTTGAGATTTATTGCAGTTGGTCTTGAACTTATTAAATTTTCTGCAGATTTTTTTAAAAACGATTGATCATTATTTTCTATAATAGCTAAAACTAATCCATAAGCTGCTGTAGCTCCTATTAAAGGTGCACCTCTCACTTCCATTACTTTAATGGCGTTTATCGCATCATTTACTGTTTTTAAGTCTTTAATTATAAATTGATGTGGAAGTTTTGTTTGATCAATAATTTTTACAACATTATTTTCAAACCAAATTGTACGGTATTCTTTTCCCTCAATTATCATAATTTAATTTTTACATTCCACTGGCAATGTAAGAAGACCATCGGGGTATTTTCTACCCTCTACAAAACATTCTGGTTTTCCAACACCTCTTGTCCAATACTTGTGGGGGTTAATCCATCCACTAGGTTCTCCTAAAAATCGCCAAGTACCCCAAGAATTAGGATTTGAACCTTTTCTTTTTGACATATGAAAATGAAGATGCTCCATTCCCCCACCACATCTAGTTTTCACTAAATTTCCACTATCAGCAACGTGTTGACCTCTTTTTACAACATCACCTTTTTTGACGTGTATTTTTCCAACATGCATATGTGTTGCATAAAGCCTAGTTCCCTCCGGAGATTTTCCAAAATAAATTGCAAATTGATTTCCAACACATTTATCTTTATTCTTTAATCCATAAACTTTACCATCAGCTGCTGCTAAAATTTTTTCTCCTGGTTTTTGATAAAAATCTATACCTTTGTGTTTTTTTTTTCTTTTTCCACCCAAAACACCATATTTAGAATTATAATCTGAAATTATTGGTGGGGAGTTTTTAGGAAGAATAATTTCAAATTTATTTGGATTTTTTTCATTATGATATCTTAAGACAAACCCAGTTGAGCCATTATCATCAATTAAAGCAAAAAAATAACCCCTTGAAAAATTTTTTTTTGCTAATGCAACACTGCAAATAATAAAGGTTGTAATAATAATAAATAAAAATTTTTTCATCTTTTTAAAACACGTCCAGCTATAGTTTTGAGTTTATCAATTGTTTTTTTTGTTCTTTTTTCTGGAGCAGTAATAATAGCCACATCTAAACAATTATTAGTTGGATCATTAGGGTCAACGTATTTTTCAAAATTTTCTATTAAATTTTTAATCATATTCTTTGCTTTGGCAGCATTACCTAATAAAACTTTTACCACCTGTTGAACATCAACATTTTCGTGATCTGGATGCCAACAATCATAATCAGTAACCATCGATACAGATGCATAACGAATTTCTGCTTCTCTAGCTAATTTTGCTTCAGGCATATTTGTCATACCGATTACATCTGCTTTCCATGATCTATATAAATTTGATTCTGCAAGAGTTGAGAATTGAGGACCTTCCATAACCACATATGTCCCATTTCTTTGATATTCAATTTTTTCTTTTTTAATTGCTTCTTCACAAGCATTCATCAAACCATTAGATGTCGGATGTGCCATAGAAACATGAGCAACAATCTCATCGTCAAAAAATGTTTTTTCTCTTGCAAATGTTCGGTCTATAAATTGATCTACAATTACAAATTTCCCTGGTGGCAAATCTTCTTTTAAAGAACCAACTGCAGAAACCGATACAATATCTGTTACTCCTAATTGTTTAAGAGCATCAATATTTGCTCTAAAGTTTATTTTTGATGGAGAAATAAAATGACCCCTTCCATGGCGAGGTAGAAAATAAACTTCTTTATCATTATAATTGGTTTTTAATATTTGATCAGAAGGTTTTCCCCAAGGTGTGTTTAAATCCAATAATTCTCTATTTTTGAACTCTTCAACATCATAAAGACCACTACCACCTATGATTGCTAATTTATTTATTGTCATGTTAAAAAATTAATTTATTTATAGGTTTATAAATCACTATTATGAATTTAAAAGATTTTATTAGATCTATCCCAGATTATCCAAAAAAAGGGATACTATTTAGAGATATCACTACTTTGATTAAAGATGAAAAAGCCTTTAAGGAAACTATAGATCAAATTGTAGAAAAATCGAAAAAATTTAAATTTGATAAAATAGCCGCTATAGAATCAAGAGGTTTTGTATTTGCCTCTGCTGTTTCTTATATTTTAAAAAAACCATTTATAATGTTAAGAAAAAAAAATAAGTTACCAGCTGATGTTCATTCAGTTGACTTTGAATTAGAGTATGGGACCGCAACTATAGAAGTTCACAAAGACTCAATTCAGAAAAATGAAACTGTTTTAGTAATTGATGATTTAATAGCTACTGGAGGAACTGCTGAAGCGGCTGCTAAATTGATTGAACTTTCAGGTGGGAAAGTCTCAGCTTTTTTATTTGTGATAAATCTTTATGATTTAAAAGGATGTGATAATTTAATAAAAAATGGTTATAAGGTAGAAAATTTAATTGAATTTCCAGGTCATTAATAAAATATTATGAAAAAAGTTATAGTTACTGGTGGGTTAGGCTTTATTGGAAGTAACTTAATTGGATTATTAATTAAAAAAAAATATTTTGTTATAAATATTGATAAAATAACCTATTCCTCCAATTTTTATAACACTAAAGAATTTAAAAAATCCAAAAATTATAAATTTATTAAATGTGACATAAATAATAAAAAATTTAAAAAAATTATTTATAAATATAAACCAGTAGGAATATTTAATTTAGCAGCAGAAACACATGTTGATAGGTCGATCGATGACCCAAAAAGTTTTGTTCAAAGTAATATTGTGGGAGTTTATAATTTACTTGAATATTTTAAAGATTATTCAAAAAAATATAGGTCAAAATTAATTCACATATCAACTGATGAAGTTTACGGGGATATTCTAAAAGGAAGGACAAATGAAAAATATCCTTATAATCCAAGTTCACCTTATGCTGCTTCTAAAGCATCTTCTGATCATTTAGTAGCTTCATACATTAGAACCTATAATTTACCAGCAATGGTAACTAATTGTTCAAATAATTATGGTCCTAAACAGCACCCAGAAAAATTAATTCCAAAATTAATTCACAATATAATTTCAAATAAGAAATTGCCTATTTACGGCAAAGGTAAAAACTCTAGAGAGTGGATTTATGTTGAAGATCACTGTGAGGCGTTACTCAAAGTGTTTCTAAAAGGTAAAATAGGTGAATTTTATAATATTGGCTCTAATAAAAATTTAATAAATTTAGAAATATGTAAAAATTTAATAAAAATAGGGAAAACAAAATTAAAGCTTGGTCAAAGTGTTAAAATAGAATTTGTAAAAGATAGGCCAGGTCATGATGTAAGGTATGCTTTGAATAGCAATAAGGTTATTAAACAACTTAAATGGAAACCAAAAACTAATTTTACAGATGGATTAAAAAAGACATTTGATTGGTATCTTAATAATCAAAATTATTATTCTTCATTAAATAAAAAAGATATTTTTAAGAGATTAGGGTTAAAAAAATAAATTATGGTAGCGGGAAGTGGGATCGAACCACTGACCTCGGGCTTATGAGTCCCGCGCTCTAACCAACTGAGCTACCCCGCCATAAGATATTATGAGTTATAATCCTTTTTTTTAAAATTTCAATTTTTGTTATTACCATTTTTCCATATTTCTATCATTTTTGAAAGTTCAAGTGACTCATCAATATTTACCAACAGGTTTGATCTTTTATCGTTTTTTGAAAAAAAAATTGAACTTGCCTCTAATTGGTTTTCATAAACACTTTTGTTTGAACTAATTATCTTTTTGTAATATCGACTTTTAGTTTCTACCTCTATGAAACTTTTATTAGTTGGTAGCCAAGGCTCTCGTAAAGTAATTTGAACATTATCACAATAAATTTTACATGTGTTATCTAGATTCTCTCTAAGACTTACTTTTCCAACAGCTTCAATATTATTATCAATATCTAAAATTATTTCTCCATCAATATCAACATTTGTTTCACATAAATTAAAATTAGACTTCACTATTTCCATCTTTTTATTTCCTTTTAGAAGATTAAAAAAACTTAAAGGATAACATCCTAAATCTAAAATAGCACCTCCGCCCAATTTTTTATTAAATAATCTAGAGTTTTTTCTAATTTTTTTTACTTTAAATCCAAAACTTGACTCTATCTTTTTTATTTCTCCAATCTCTTTATCACCTAATAATTGCAAAAGAGCTTCAGTTTGTGGATGTGATCTATAAGCAATTGCTTCAATAAAGTTATCTTTTTTATTTTTAAGCAAATTGAATAATTCTTCAACCTCACTTAAATTCATACCCAGAGGTTTTTCACACAAAATTTTTTTATCATGCAAGTTAGCTAAATAAACTAAATTTTTGTGACTATTATTTAACGTTGAGACATATATAGCATCTATTAAACTAGATTTTATCAAATCCTCATAAGTATCAAAAAATTTAACTTCTCTATTTGTATTTTTTATTTTTTTTTTCGATTTACTGGCTATACCAACTAAATTAAATATAGATGATTCTTTACGAAAACAATTTTCGTATTGTCTTCCCATATTACCAAAACCAATAATACCCCAATTAATCATTATTAACTATATTAGCTACTAACATATAGTATTACATTTTTTCTGTCTTAAATTAAGTTGATCTAAAATATTGAATAAATTGGGAAAATTATAGATTTTTAAAAAATCACAAGGCCAAATAAAAAAAGACCCGCTGAAGCAGCTGCTGAAAAATATAGTTTCTTTCTTGACTCCCTTTTTTGATTTATTTTTACTCTGTTTAACAAAATATTTATATCAGTACTTTTAGTTGAGTTGTTATTAGTAGGTTTTTCAGAGTATTTTTCTGTAAATTTTTTTTTTAAGTCTGTTGCTAAACTTTTCATAATTTAATTAAACCATTAAAATAATTATTTAACAACAAAATCATAATGAAAGATAAATTCCAAGACTCGCTAACAATAAGACTAAAACTCCAAGTACAGTTACATTCCTCTTAAATTCCGCACTCTCAATTTTTTGAAGCTTTGATTTTAAAACATTTATATCAACTCTGCCTGACTTGGTGCCATTTTTTAAAGGCTTTTCAGCTTCACCAATATCGTTTGGGGTCTCGATGTTAGTTTCAGTATCTGCAAAGCCTTTATTGCTCATGGTTAATTTTAAACATGAAATAGTTATCGAAACAATTTAGTAAAAGTTCAAACTGGGTCTTTATTTCATTGACATATGTCCATATTGGGTTTCAAATCCTTTTTTTAAAAGTTATGGCTATTCAACAAATAGATTTCTCCAAGGTCCTGAACGATGAACAGGTTTACGATAATATGATGGCCAACTATGATCAATTGGGAAATGATTGGATCAATCATCAATGGAAATGGATCAATGCAGTTTATCAAGCTTTCAAGGATCACTATAAATATATGATTATCATTTCACTGGTTGAAAAAACTTTACAATTTTATGATCAGATGAATATTAAATTATCGTATGAGCAATTTTATTCGAAAAATTTCCTCCAAATAGATAAATTTAGTATCACAGAGTTATGTGAAAAACTTCAATTACCAAAAGAAACTGTAAGAAGGAAAGTTTTAGAACTTGAAAAATTAGGCGTTCTTAAAAGACAGAAAAAACAAATTATAATTGATCGTAGATCATTTACTTTTATCAAGCCTGAAAATCAAATGAAATATACAGCTGGCTATATTTTAAAAATTTCAGAAATACTTAACAAAGAAAAACTTTTCTCTAAAAAACTTGAAGCAAAAATAATTGAAAATGTGTTAAAGAAAAATTTCTCTATAACCTGGAGATGGTTTTATAGAATGCAAATTCCAATGATTATTGGATACCATGAGATGTTTGAAGACTTAACAACATTTCATGTTTGGGGAACAGTTTGTATGAACCAAGCTTTTAATTATAAAACAGCTTTAAATAAAAGAAACGGTTCCAATCAAAGCCTTGATTACATAAATTATTATAAAGAAATGTCTAAGGGTGATTATAATAAATATAATGAGTCAATAATATTTGGTGAACAAGCTAGAAGTAACGGTGTTAGTGCAATGTCTGTTTCTGATATGACTGGAATACCTCGAGCAACAGTTATTAGAAAATGTAAGTTTTTATTAAAAAATGATTACTTAAAATTAAATGAAAAAAAACAATATATTTTAACAGATATCACTACTGAAAAAATTCTTCCGTATCAAAAGTCAATTTTTAAAAATAAAGCTAAATTCATTAGAAAAGTTCTTAATCTATTGACTATTTCATAAAATTCTTTTTTTTTTAAAAAATTTAAATATATTGATCACAAATTATCAATTTCATTTAGAGGGAAATGGGAATAGTAACAACAATAGCGCCAATAGCTTTAGCATTAATAATGCTGGGACTAGGTGCGTCTTTAACAGTTCAAGATTTTACTAGAGTAGTTCAAAATCCTAAAGAATTTTTTATTGGATTAATTTGTCAGTTGGTATTGCTTCCTATTATTGCATATTTTTTAATAATTATTTTACAAACTCCAATTGAGTTAGCATTAGGTGTAATGTTAATAGCTGCAGCACCCGGTGGTGTAACTTCAAATGTACTTACAAAATTTGCAAATGGAGATGTTGCACTTTCCATATCTTTAACAGCAATTACTAGTTTAATTAGTATAGTGTCTGTTCCTTATATAGTTTTTTTATCAATAGAATTATTTGACATTACATATGTCAAAAAAGAGGTTTCTATGCTCAGTATATCTTTAAAAATGTTTTTGGTTGTAACTGTTCCAGTATTGATTGGAATGATTATTAGAAAACTTGCAGATAATTTTATTGTAAATAATATGAAAATTATCAATAAAATATCCATTGGTTTATTCAGCATTGTTTTTATTGCTATTTATATCGAGGAATGGGATAGCATAGTTATGTTTTTAGAAAAAGCTGGAATGATTGCTTTTACTTTAAATGTTACAATGATGATTGTAGCTTTTTATATTGCTAAATTTTTTGCAACTGGGGTTGCTCAAAGAAGATGTATATCTTTAGAGGCTGGTCTCCAAAATGGAACTTTGGCAGTTTTTGTGGGAATACAATTATTTGGTAATGATATGATATATATGGTTCCAACTGCCGCTTATGCATTAATCATGATGGTAACTTCAGTAATTTTTGTTTTTATTTTAAGAAGACAAACTTGATTAAAGATTTTTAAAATCTGTTCGTTTTAGCGGCTCAGATTGAATAGAGATAGGATATTTCTTTTTTTCTACCTCAATAAATAGGTTTTTATTTTGAAGTTCTTCATTAGAAAAATCATTGTTGATATATCCAAAGACTAAATTCTTTTTAAAATTAAATGAATAATTACCTGATGTAGATCTTCCTATAATTTTTTCACCTTCATAAATTGGTTCATCATGGAGTAATAATGGTTTTCCTGGTTCACTTTCTTTTAAAGTAAACATTGAAAATCTAGTTTTAACTTTATCTTGTTTAATTTTTTCAAGAGCTTGTTTACCTATAAAATCTACATCTTTTTTATTGCTAATAGTAAAAGCTAAGCCTGCTTGATACTGGTTTTCTTCAGGGGAAATATCATGTCCCCAATGTAAAAATCCACTTTCCATTCGCATAATATCCATTGCATGCATTCCACAATTAGAAAGATTAAAATCTTTACCTTTTTCTATAATTAATTCATATATTCTTTTTGCGTCTTTAAGATCTACATATAGCTCGAAGCCTAATTCACCCACATAAGATAATCTTTGTGCCCAGATTTTAATCCCATCAATTGTAATAAACTTTGCAAATCCGAATCTAAACTGATCATTTTCAAAATTATCTTCACTTAAAGTTTTAAGTAAATTTCTACTTTTTGGACCAAACAAACCAAATACACACAAATCATCTGTAATATCTTTTAATTCAATGTCTTTAGAAAGATGTTTCTTAATATGAAATTTATCTCTCTCTCTTGTTGCTGCAGAACTTATTATTCTAAAATGATTTTTATCAACACATATAACTGTTAGGTCTGTCTCTATTCCACCATCAGAATTTAACATATGTGTATAAACACATTTACCAGTTTCATTTTTAATGTTTGCAGTACAAATTTTCTGTAATTCTTGATGTGCTTTATCTGATTTTATTTCAAACTTAGAAAAAGGAGTTAAGTCAAACAAACCAACATTTTTAATTGTATTATTTGTCTCATATTCAGCAGATGGATACCAACTCTGATAATTATAACTATATTCGTATTCAGCTTTTTCCCCATCCAAAGCAAACCACATAGGTCTTTCATAGCCACCTGAAACACCAAAACATGCACCAAAACTTTTTAGATTATCATGGTGAGGTAAAGTTTTAATATTTCTAGAGGTTTTATGCTGTTTAAAAGGCCAATGCATTCCATACAAATCTCCTAAGGTCTCTGTAATTCTTTTTTTAATAAAACCCAATTCTGAATGAAATTTTTGAAATCTTTTTATATCGTAGCTAAAAATATCTTCGTTGATATGACCAGTCGTCAACCATTCAGCTGTAACTTTACCAACACCTCCTCCACTCCCTATGCCAATGCTATTTAATCCACAGCATACAAAAAAGTTTTTTATTTCTGGTACTTCTCCTAATAAGGTATTTGTATCTGGAGTAAAAGACTCTGGTCCTGAAAAGAATTTTCTTATACCTGCGGTTTCTAAAACAGGAAATCTTTTTATAGCTGATGCTAAATAAGGTTCAAAATGTTCAAAATTTTCTTGAAATTCACCAAAAGAAAAATCTTCAGGTACTTTGTTAGTCTTGTTCCAAGCAGGAATTGAATTTCCTTCAAAAATACCAACTAATATTTTTCCAGCGTCCTCTTTGATATAAGTACGGTTATCAAAATCTCTAATTACGGGTAAAGTTTTAGACAAATTTTCTATTGGTTCAGTAATAATATAAAAGTGTTCAGCAGGATAAAGTGGAATACTAACGCCTGCCTTTTCTCCAATTTGTCTTGACCACATTCCAGAGGCTAAAACAATATATTCACATTCAATTTCTTGGCCGTTAACTTTTACTCCTGAGATTTTTCCATTCTTAGTTAAAATTTCATCTACAGGAGATTTTTCAAAAATTTGTGCTCCCTCTTTTCTTGCAGCTTTAGCTAACATGTGAGTAACACCTGATGGATCAGCGGCACCATCTCCAGGCATTAAAATTCCACCAATGACTTCATCGGTATTAATTATTGGATAATCTTTTTTAATTTGATTTTTATCTAAAATTTTTACATCAACATCATAAAGTTGTGCAGTAGTTGCTTGTCTTTGAAGTTCTTGCCACCTTCCTTTATTTTGAGCAATTGAAAGAGCTCCGTTTAATCTTAAGCCCGCAGAATGATCAACTTCCCTTTCAAGTTTTTTATATAAATCCAGTGTATATTTTCTTATCTTAGTTATTGCAGCTGTTGGACCTAATTGACTAACTAATCCTGCTGCATGCCATGTAGTTCCTGATGTTAACTGATCTCTTTCTAAAAGAATTGTATCTTTCAAGCCAAATTTAGCTAAATGATAAGCAACAGAGCACCCTACTACTCCACCACCAATTACAACAACTTTTGTACTTTTTGGAATTTCTTTATTCACAATGATGTTATATTAAATATGAATATAAAATGAAATCTAAAATATATATTACTGGTGCTGCTGGATTTATTGGATTTCATGCTGCAAAAAAGTTTTTAAATAAAGGAATTAAGGTTCATGGATTTGACTCTATGAATAATTATTATGATTCTCGCTTAAAAAAAAATAGGCTAAATATTTTAAAAAAATTTAAAAATTTTTCTTTTACAAAAGGTTTGCTCGAAAACCAAAAATTACTCAATCAGTCAGTATTAAAATTCAAACCTTCGATTATAATTCATTTAGCTGCACAAGCTGGGGTTAGGTATAGTATAGTAAATCCAGATGTTTATTTGAATTCAAACATATTTGGAACTTTTAATATAATAAAAATTGCTAATAAGATTAGAGTTAAGCATTTAATTATTGGATCAAGCTCATCGGTTTATGGTGCTAACAAAAAAATTCCTTTTCAAGAAATAGATAAAACAGATCACCAAATTAGCTTTTATGCTGCAACAAAAAAATCTACTGAGAGTCTAGCCCACTCGTACTCAAGTTTATGGAAGCTTCCTATTACGATGCTTAGATTTTTTACAGTTTATGGTCCTTACGGAAGACCTGATATGGCTTACTTTAAATTTACAAAAAATATTTTAAAAAGTAAAAAAATTGACATATTTAATAGAGGTAAGATGTATAGAGATTATACTTATATTGATGATATTATAGACGGGATTTATAAATTACTAAATAAAGCTCCTTCTCTAAATTCTAAAAAAAAATTTAAAAATGATAGTCTGTCCTCTGTAGCACCTTTTAGAGTTTTAAATATTGGAAATACGAAAAAAGTATATTTGCTTGATTTCATCAATACTTTAGAGAAAGAATTAGGTAAAAAGATTAAAAAAAATTACATGCCTATGCAAAAAGGAGATGTTCATTCAACTTTATCTGATAGCTCTTTGTTAAAGAGAATTACAGGTTATAACCCAAAAACTAATTATAAAATTGGAATTAAAAAATTTATAAAATGGTATCTAAACTATTACCATTAAAATACTGATGTAGGGTCAACAAATTCATGACCAAAAACATCCGCAACAGCTCTGTAAGTTACTTGTCCTTTATATACATTTAGTCCTGCTAAAAAGTTTTTATCTTCACTTAAAGCCTTCTGATAACCTTTATTTGCTAATTTTACCAAATAAGGAAGTGTTGCTTTATTTAAAGCAAAAGTTGAAGTTCTTGGAACTCCACCTGGCATATTTGCTACACAATAATGAACGACATCATCAACTATGTATGTTGGATCTCCATGAGTTGTTGGTTTACTGGTTTCGACACATCCTCCTTGATCTATTGCAACATCAACAATTACTGATCCTCTTTTCATTAATTTAAGCATGTCTTTGGTTACTAATTTTGGTGCCTCTGCACCAGGAATTAAAACTCCACCAACAATTAAATCTGCTTCTGCAACTAATTTGTTTAAATCTATCTTGTCACTTTGTTCTGGAATAATTTTATCGCCAAAAATTTGAACTAATTGTTTTAATCTTGCTTCGGATCTATCAACGATATGAACTTTCGCCTGCATACCGGTTGCTATCACTGCTGCATTCTCCCCTACTACTCCACCTCCTAGAATTAATACATTTGCAGGCTCGCCTCCTGGTGCTCCTCCTAATAAAACTCCTCTGCCTTTTTGATTTTTTTCTAAACAATGTGCTCCAGCCTGGACTGACATTCTGCCTGCAACAGCGCTCATGGGCGCAAGTAATGGGAGTCTACCATTATCGTCTGTTACAGTTTCATAGGCTATATTAATACTTTTTGATTTGATTAATCCCTCTGTTAATTCTTTTGCAGCAGCTAAGTGAAGATAAGTATAAATAATTTGATTTTCTCTAATCATTTCAACCTCAACTTTTTGAGGTTCTTTTACTTTAACAATTATTTCGGCATCATTAAAAATGTCTGATGCTTTATTAACAATCTTTGCGCCAGCTTTAATATATTGATCATTTTCAAATCCGGCTTCAAATCCACCGTTATTTTCAATTAAAACTTCATGGCCTTCCGAAACTAGTGTCTTAACACTCTCAGGTGTTAAACCTATTCTGTTCTCTTGTGGTTTTATTTCCTTAGGTACGCCTATCCGCATTATCACTCTCTGTATTAATTATAGATATTAAATATAGACTAACTAGTTCTTTTGATTTTTTTGATAGTTAGTGATACCAGTTCTCAATTTATCAATAATTTCATCAATATGTTTTTCTTCACAAATAAATTGTGGAGCAATTATTAAACAATCACCTGTAGCTTTAAAATTTACCCCTGCTTCATAGCAGTATTTAAAAGTTTCATAACCTGCTTTACCTGGTTTTGTATTTAATTTCATATCAATACCACCCATCATTCCATAACCTCTTATATTTTCTACAGACTCTAAATCTTGAAGTGAAAATAAGCCTTTTTGAAAGTACGGAGCTAAATTTTTTGCTCTATTAAAAATATCGTCTTTCTCAAAAATATCTTGAACAGCTAGTGCTGCCGCAACAGCGACTGGAATTCCAGAATAAGTATATCCATGAAATAATTCTACTGATCCCATTGGAGATGCGTCCATAACAGAGTCATATATTTCATCTTTACAAGCAACTACACCCATTGGAACGACACCGTTTGTTGTAGCTTTAGCCATTGTCATAATATCAGGTGTAACGCCATACTCTATACTTGCAAATGTAGATCCAGTTCTTCCCCACCCAGTAATTACTTCATCAAAAATTAAAAGTATTCCATGTTTGTCACATATGTCTCGTAATTTTTGCAAATAGCCTTTGGGTGGAACTAACGTTCCTGTAGATCCAGCAATTGGCTCAACTATACATGCTGCAATATTTTCTGGACCGAAATTTATAGCTATTCTTTCCAAATCATCTGCGAGATCACCACCTGTTTCAGGTTGACCACTAACAAACTTATGTTCAGGTAAATGAGTGTGTCTCATGTGTTGAACCCCTGGCATAAGAACACTTGCAAAAGTTTTTACATTATTAATCATTCCTCCAACTGAGATACAACCAATGTTCATTCCATGATAACCTCTTTCTCTTCCCACAAATCTAAATCTTTCTGCTTTACCTTTTGATCTATGGTAAGCTATTGCAATCTTAAGTGCAGTCTCAACAGCAGTTGAACCACAAATTGTATAAAAAATTTTATTTAAATCACCTGGAGTGTGCTTTGCAATTCTTGTTGCCAATTCAAATGACCCACCGAAACCTTGCTGGAAAGGCTGAGCGTAATCTAAAGTGTCTAATTGTTTAGTAACTGCTTCTGTTATTTCTTTTCTGCCATGACCAAGCGGATTACAAAATAATCCTGAGCTAGCATCAATTTGAGTTTTACCATGGTGAGTTTTTAAATAAACACCTTTTGCTTCTGTAATTAATCTTGGATTTTTTTTAAAATCTTTATTAGATGTAAACGGCATCCAATGCTCATTTAAAGAATTCGGTATATTTGTTCTATTTTCGGAGCTCATATTTTAATTAAAATTATGTATTTTTTATTCATAGACTAAATTCGCTTGTTTACTAGAAATTTCTTAAAACTCATTTTGACCTAATCATACATTACAACTAATAATTGTACAATTGAAATTTTTGCAACGCAGCTTAGTTATATAATTTGTTTTACTTCTATCCAAAATTGAATTTAAATAAGTGTAATTTAATTAAATTAACAAAGAGGAATAAATGAAAAAAATAATTAGTTTTCTTTTAGGATGTTTTGTGGCTCTTAATTTAAGTATTTCAGCTGCTAATTCGGCTGCAAATGAAGTTAGAGTTGCTTACTTTCTAGAATGGCCAAGTCCAAATTTAGAGGATATGCAAAAAAAAGCATTCGCTAAAGCACTTGGTGTACCAGTTAAATGGACAAACTTCACAAATGGTGGAGCAATGACTGATGCTATGTTAGCAGGTGACATTGATATTTCTTATTCACAAGGTTTAGTGCCTTTCATTAATGCAGTGAAATCTAAAGCGCCTATCAAATTGGTAGATATTGCTATGGAATATGGAATGGGAGGAACAACATGTGTTACTTCTAATGCTTCAGGAATCACAAAAGCAAATGCGACTGAATTAGAAGGTAAAAAAGTTGCTGTACCACTTGGAACAATGGCTGAATACGTTTTTGATGAAAGTATGAAAGTTGTTGGAGCAGATAGAAAAAAAATGGATATCATTCAAATGGACCCTGAAGAGGGAGCTGCTGCGCTAGTTAGTGGTGATGTTGTAATGGCATGTTTATTTGGAGGTAATTCTATTAAAGCTGCTGTTGCAGTTGGATCTAGATTACTTACAGTTGATGAAGCTAGAAAAGCAGGAATTCTTGGAATAGATATTACTTCAGTAACTACAAAGTTTATGAAGGAAAATCCAGGTATGCTTAGAACTTTTATCGAAGTAACTCATGAAGCAAATGCTAGATACAAAGCTGGTAAAAGCAACATGAATGTTATGGCAAAAGCTTCAGAAATGAAAGTTGGTGATATGAAAGAAACTTTAAGTGGTTTCAAATTCTTAACACCTGAAGAAACTAAACAATCTATGACTAAAGGAAATCTTGATGCATTCCTAAAAGGTATGGGAACACCAAGAGGAAACGTAGATACTAGTTTCTTACCTTTATAATTTAAAGGTATCTAAAATTTAAATAGGCGCCAATTTTATTGAATTGGTGCCTATTTTTTTTCAAGAATTTTAATATAAAGTCATTTTATGAGCGATCTAATTTCACAAAATCTTAATATGATTTTTAAAACTCCAAAAGGAGAAACCGTTCATGCCCTTAAAGATTTAAATTTTACTTTAAAAAAAGGAGAACTTTTAACAGTTCTTGGTCCATCAGGATGTGGAAAGACAACCTTATTAAATATTACTGCAGGTTTTATTAGACCAACATCTGGAAATATTACTTTAAACGACAAAGAAATTGATGGACCTGGTGTTGAGAGAGGTATGGTGTTTCAACAAGGAGCTTTATTTGAATGGCTAACTGTAGCTGAGAATGTGAATTTTGGATTAAGAATGAAAAAAGAAGATCCGATTAAAACTCAAAAAAAAGTTAATGAATGGCTAGAAATAGTTGGATTAAAAGGATTTGGTAATACTCCTACTTATCAATTGTCTGGAGGAATGCAGCAAAGAGTTGCTTTGGCAAGATGTCTTATTAACGATCCTGATTTAATATTAATGGATGAACCATTAGGAGCCCTTGATGCGTTAACTAGAGAAAAAATGCAATCTTTAGTTTTGAAAATTTGGAAAGAAACAGGAAAAACAATTATTTTAATCACTCACTCAGTTGAAGAGGCATTATTACTTGGTGAAAGACTTTATGTAATGGCTCCTCGACCAGGACGTATACATAAAGAATATAACCTGCCATTTGCCTCTATGGGGCTTAAAACAGATTTAAGAGAAATTAAAAAGGATAAAGATTTTTCGACAAAAAGAGAGGAAATATTGGAGATGATTTGGAATATGGAAGAAGAAATAATGGGGAAAGATATCTAAATGCTTACTCAAATTATTACGTTCTTAATATTTGTCGCAGTAATTGGTTGTATTCTTTATGGAAGACGTTTGATTAGAACTGAAAAAGTTGATGCAGTTTTTGGAAATCCAGAAAGGGCACTAGGTGGTACACATTGGGTTATTGTTGGGAGTAGTTTTCTTCTTTTAGTTTGGCTTTATTATTCTTGGGATATTGCCAAAGGTTTTTATCCAAAATCTGCAAACGAACTTTGCCAAGTAGCAAAAGTAAATGACTCTTTACTTGGGTTAAAATATCAATTTCCTATAGAACAAAGAGAATTAAAAAGTACCTCTCAAATCAAGCAAGAAAATAGAAATCTTAAAATAATTTCAAAAGAAATACAAAGTTCTACTGATCTCAGCAACCAACAAAAATCTATACTTATTGGTTTTTTAAGTAAGACTAATCAATTAATTCCTTTATTGACCAATGATGATTTACTTGAAAGTGAAACAAGACAAAAATTAAATGATATTACGGGTAAAATTAATCTTTTAACAGAAAATTTTCAAAAACCAGACTATCCATTTGAAACAGAAGAAGAGCTAAATGAAAGACTTAAAGCTGTAAATGAGGAAGGTGGTTGGGGTATTACGAAAGTAAATGCTGGGACTGGTTCAATTGAAAACACAATTGAAGTACCTCTTATTCCTGCAACAGATAGAGGTTTAAAATTTCATGCTGCTGCTCAAGAATTAAACTTGATAAGTGATGAATTTTTTAAAATACGAAATCATAATTCACAATTTAAAGATAAAATAAAAAAAATCAAAAATGAAATTAAAGCTTACAGAAATGACTTAAGCGATAGTGAAGAAATAGCTTCTACATATGCTAAAAATATTGTTAAAATTGCTAGAAGAATAGAATTTGCAAGTATATATCCACCAAATGTATTGGATGGAATGCAAAATGCTATTATAAAATTTGATATTGCTCAAATGAAAGCCCAAGGTGGCTTAAGATTTATCGATATTTTTTTATTTCCTGCTGGAACAATCGTTGCTAGCGGTCCAAGTTGCTCAGAACAAGGATCTGGTAGATGGCTTCCAAAACCATCAGATACTTTTAATAAATTTGTGTTAATGTCAAATCCAAGTGTTGGGTATAAAGATATTCCTCTTCTTTGGATTGATATGGTGGATATAAGTAAAATAATTGGCTTTATTTTACCTGATTGGATAGCAGATATTTTGCCAGGTGAATATCCTGTTCATACTAAAGAAGGAGTTGTTAAACAAAACTTTAAAGGTGCAGTTCTAAAGATTGTAACGGGTGATTTTAAATTACTAAAAATACCAGTCCCTTATGGACATATCTGGGATTCTTTTCTTAGAGTTTTTCTTGGGTTAGTTTTTGGTATACTTATAGGCGTTCCACTAGGTTTGTTTATGGGGCTTAATAGATTTGCAAAAGGTTTTTTTGATCCTTTAATAGAACTATATAGACCTGTACCACCTCTTGCATGGGCGCCACTAATTATTTCAGTTTTAGGAATAGATAATACAGGTAAAGTATTTTTATTATTTATGGTCTCATTATCTATTATGATAATATCAGCAAGAGCTGGGGCCTCAGGAACGCAACTTTCTAAAATTCACGCTGCTCACTCACTTGGTGCATCTAAAAAACAAATACTTAGATATGTTATATTTCCCAATTCATTACCAGAAATTCTTACGGGAATAAGAGTAGCAGTGGGAATGTGCTGGGGAACATTAGTTGCGGCTGAATTTTTAGCTGGAACTACTGGAATAGGATTTGTTGAAAACGTTGCTAAAAAATATTTTCAATATGAGGTGATATGGATAACAATCTTTATAATGGGAATGCTTGGTCTTTTATTTGATATTACTTTAAGAAAGATAATTGATAAAACTATCCCCTGGAGAGGTAAAGGATAAAAAGATTATTACCAATCACTTTTTACAAAATGATTACCAAAACGCAAAAAATCCATATAATTAATCTTATATTTATCATTGTTATTTCCATTGCTGTTAATCAGTATTTTGGAAATATAGGAATTTTTCCAATAGATAGTTTTTTTCCTTTTAATTCTTCTTATGAAATGCTCAATGGTGTTTATCCTTTTAAAGACTATTGGACTATAACTGGTCCATTTATAGATGTTATTCAAGCAATTTTATTTAAAATTTTGGGAGTAAACTGGACAGCCTACGTTCTTCATGCTTCAATAATGAATGCTGTTCTTGGATTAGTCGTTTACTATAGTTTAATTAACTTTGATCTTCCTAGAAATTATTCATTTATCTATTCAGTGTTGACTGTTATTCTAGCATATCCTAGCGCGGGGACTCCCTATGTGGATCATCATGCAGCAATACTATCAATAATTTCAATTCTTATTTTTATTGTTTCAATAAAAAAAATAAAAACAAATTTATGGTATTTTTTACCAGTATTATTTTTTTGCTCTTTCTTTACAAAACAATCTCCTACTTCATATATCTTTTTGATAATAGGAGTCTTCTATATTATTTTTTTATTCAAAAATTTTTTTTTCAAGAAAACGATCATTTTATTATTAGAAACTCTAGTAATAGTTTTATTGATATATTTAATCTTTAATCTTTATGAAATACGATTCATAGATTTTTATAAACAATATATAGACTATCCTTTATCAATTGGAGAAAATAGATTTGAAAATTTTCTCTTTCCATTTGATTATAAGAGAATTTTCTTGAAACATAAATGGCTACATATATCTCTCCTTCCTCTATACATTCAGCTAATCAATTTAATAATTAAAAAAGAATTTTTTTCAGATAATAGATTTATATATTTTGGGTCTCTAATTCTTTCTAGTTATGCTTTCATATCTCATCAATTAATGACAATAAATGGAAATTTTATATTTTTTTTAATTCCTATATATGCAGGGATTTCACATTCTTTTCTAAAGATAAAAAATCTAAAAAAAGATAGTTTAATAATCATACTTACCATCTTAGTTTCATTGTATTATCTCAATAAATATATTGTGAGTAGAAATTTTATGGATTTAACAAAGAATGATATAAAATTAAAGATAGAAGCAAGTTTAATAGATAAAAAATTATACCCACTCAAGTGGATTACATTTAACAATAAAACGAGTCCAATAGAAGAAATTGAAAAGTTAAAAGAAGTTATTGAAATAATCAAAAAAGAAAAACAAAATATATCAATTATTACAGATTATCAGTTTATTTCAGTAATTTTAGGAATTAATGACAATTCCCCTAGTAAGTATTGGTATTACTATCATGTATATCCAACAAAAGATCATAGGTTATTTGATTATTATAAAGAATTTTTTTTAGAAAAAATTAATAAAAAAAATATAAAAAAAATTTTTGTTATTAAACCACTAGCAGGAGATGATAAAATAGTGGAAACAATATTCCAAAATCAATGTTTTTCAAAAGAAAAAAGAACAAAAATATTAGATGTATATAATATAAGTAAATGTTTTTAATTTACTTAATCTTTTTTAAAACAACTCTTCTGTTCAATGCAAAAACTTTTGGGAAAAAAGATATTAAAATATTATCAAAACAGTCAATTACTTTGAGAAAAAAATTAGTCAAAGGAATAAAAAAACTATCTGAGACAACGCCACCAGAATTAAGAAAAATAGAAAATTCATTTAAAACATTTTTTTCAATCCTATATTCGGGAAAAAATTTAATAAACTTTTTTTCTTTGTTGAAAAGATGGTATGCAATTGCATTATCTGAAAACCAAGGATTTTTTGGATTGAATAATGGTTTTTTGAGATTAAAGACTTTACTATCCATTGACCAACCTTCATGATTCAAAAGATATAAAAAGAATTTAAAAAAAAATGAAATTTCAGGGTCATTTATAAGTATTAAACCTCCTTTTTTGAGATATTTACTTAATTCTTTAAGAAGTTTTGCGGGATAAGCACAATGATGTAACGCATGATTTATTACAAAAACATCAACTTTTTTTTGGAATTTTTTGTCTAATTTAAAATTATTCATATCAATTTTTAAGTCAATCCATTTATAAACTTCAATATCAGATAACATAATTTTCTTATTCTTAAGAACCTCTTTAAAAAGACCATTCCCAGATCCTAATTCAATAATATAATTTTTCTTTTTTAGATATCTTTTCATCCAATTAAATCTTTTGTTTAAGAGGAATTCAAGATTTTTAGATTTTCTTTTAAAAAATTTTTCTCTTGAATTTCGTAAATCAAATTTCTTTTGTTTTGTGGGTTTAAATTTATTTGGTAAAAACATTGTTCTAATTTATTTAATGAGTGAATAAAGTTACTTATTATATTGAGTAATCCCAACTATCAATATAAATAATGTGATTAACGAATGAAAAATAAAGAGTTAAAAAATACAATAATTAAAATTTTACGAAAACATAATTTATCTTTGTTACATTCAAAAATATGCGCTGAAGCAATAATCAATGCTGAATTAGTTGGAGCTTATGGACACGGTCTTTCAAGACTTAAAATGTACTGTGAAAGAATAAAAAGAAAATTAATTAATCCAAAACCTAAAATAAGTATAAAAAAATTATCAGAATCTATTTCACATATAGACGCGAATAATAGTATAGGTTTTGTTGCTGCAGATTTAGCAATTAAAAGGGCAATAAAAAATGCAAAAAAAACTGGAATTGGAATGGTCGCTGTAAAAAATAGTAACCATTATGGTTTGTCTGGTTATTACGCAGAGCAAGCTGTTAAAAAAAATTTGATTGCAATGATATATACAAATGCGCCCCCTGCTATTGCACCCCACGGAGCACGAAAAAGTTTATTTGGAACAAACCCAATATGTTTCGGAACTCCATCTGGTTCAAAAGTGCCATTTATTTTAGATACATCAATGTCAGTGATCAATAGAGGAAAAATTAGATTTGCGTCCAAAACAAACACAAAAATTCCAAAAGGTGTTGCGTTAGATAAATCCGGAAAACCTACAATTAACCCAAACAAGGCTCTAGAGGGTGTTCAATTGCCGATCGCTGGATATAGGGGATCAGGATTGGCATGGATGGTCGATATATTAAGTGGGGTTTTAACAGGAAGCAGTCATGCAGGTGAAGTAAAAGACCCTTTTGATGATTTTTCTGGGCCACAAAATGTAGGGCATTTATTTATTGTATTCAAAAATAATTTATTTGTGAAAAATTTTAATAGTAGAGTTAGATATAATTTCATAAAAATTAAGAAGCTACCAAAGGTTAAAGGAGTCAAAGAAATTATGTATCCCGGACAAAACAAATATGCAAGAAATAGAGTAAATAGCAAAAAAAGGATTAAAATTTCAAATCAAATTAGAATTGAAATGAAAGAGCTATTGGATTAGATCTAATAAATTTTTTTTTTAATAACCCAAACATCTTCTTCGTAAATATTTTCATAATTATCTTGAATATATTTATTTGTATATTTCAATCTATAACTTGGTGAAAATTCATTTTCATAGGTGTCTGAAATGACTATCTGAGCATTGGACATAAATTTATTAAGTTTCATTTGATTTTTCTTAGACCCAACAGTAATTGTAAAATAAAAAATTGAACAGCTTGGTTTTCTTAATAGATATAATAACATAACATCATTGGTAAAAAGTTGAACACACTCATATTTTTCAACTATTTTTTTTGCATTACTTACAAAACTTATTTCTTTTTCATTTAAAAAAAAATTATCTTCCAATTTTGTATATTTATTTAGACGTTCACTAAAATTTAAAATATTCTGAGTATTTAAATTAAAATTTAGTATTGATAAAATTATAATCAACGAAAATATCTTTTTTTTATGAGATAAAATTTTGGAAAAAACACTAAATCTATTTAGATACGTTAAAAAGAAATATATAATAATTATTGAATAAAAAATTTGCACAAAACCGAAAGAGGATTTAATGTGAGGGCCGTCACTTCTCCCAATGGCATATCCATAACTTAAAAATGAAAATATAGAAATTACTATCAATGCAAAAATAAATTTATTTTCTATTTTTATTTTCTGAAAAAAAAATAATTCCAATGAAAAAATTGTTGATATTGAAATTAGAAGTAAAGTTTTAGTCGCCCTAGCTGAATTTGGTTCATCAGAAAAAGGCAAAGGATGTATTATTCCTCCTATAATATTCATCTCATTTAATACTGAAGTTGTATTTTCAAGAAAATATTGAAATTCATTTCCTAAATAAAAATAAAATATTATCCAGGTGAAAATTATTGAAAATAATAAATTTAAAAAAGATTTAAAATTTTTATTAATAAGCAAATAACCTATTAGAAAAATCAACATCAGGTTACAAACAATTCCTCTATCCACACTCCAGAAAATAGATAAGGCGCTTATTGGACCAGAAAAAATCACTAGATAATTTTTTAAATTAGGTTTGATAAATATCTGAAGAAAAATTAACAAAGTTAATAAAGGAAAGATTTCTCTCCAAATAAGATTATCTACACCACCAGTATAATTTATTAGTTGAAAGCCACTAAAGTTAAGCAAAAAGTAAAAAAAAAGTTGAAGCGACTCTTTTAATTTTGACAAAATTGTAATTTGATAAAAGATTACAACTAAAATTAATTTTAAGATTAAGATATAAATTAAATTTAAATATCTTGTTGATCCAATACTTAATTGATCTAAAAATTTCCATATTAAATTTGATGATATTGTCTCATAAAATATTCCTACTGTTACATAAGAGCCTGACCATAAACTTTGATCTTTTAAATATTTAAAAGCTGAGCTCATTTGTTGGCCTTCATGAAAAATATCAATTTTATTCATTGGAAAATTTATCGACAGAAATTCTAGTATGGTAAAAGTGATAAAAAAAATTGTTAGAATATTTAAGAGGTTATTAGTATTAATAAATTTTATTTCTTTGTCTAATATTCTACTTTTCAAAAATTGATAGTTTTGAGAAATATTAATCGACTTAACTAAAAAGTAAGATATTAATGGTAATGATATAAATACCAGATATCTCAATAAATCATTTTTGTGATTATATTTATTATCAAAATATTCACTTATTATAGTTGTTTCCTCGTAGGTTAAGTTAATTACGTCCCAGTTATATAATGATAAAATTACAATAAAAAAAATTAATAGAGTACAAAACAAATTTCTAATCATGTGATAAAATATATTTTACATTTTTTTTCTAATATTGTATCAAAATATATCTACTATAATTAAGATATTAATGAATAATCAAACAAGTAATCATATTAGTATAATTGGAGGAGCGGGTCATGTTGGTTTGCCTTTAGGACTTGCTTTTGCATCAAAGAATTTCAAGATTCATCTTATTGATAAAAACAAAAAAGCTCTAAAAAATATTGAAGAAAATAAGATGCCTTTTTTAGAGATCGGAGCTAAAAAATTATTACAAAAAGCTAATAAGAAAAAATTATTTTTTTATGAAAATGACTTAAGTAATATATCTAAAAGTAAATATATAATAATTTGTATAGGTACACCTATAGATAAAAAATTAAAACCAGATCTTGTTGGTTTTTACGGATTAATAAAGAAACTAAAAAATAGAATTAACAAAAACCAAATTCTAGTTGTTAGAAGTTCTGTGTTGCCTGGAACAAATCAAAAAATAAAAAAAATTCTTAAAAACAAAAATAGTAACCTTGTTTATGGTCCAGAGCGCATAGTCCAAAGTAAATCTCTCATTGAATTACCAAAGTTACCACAAATTTTAGCTTGTGAAAAGAAGAGTGCATTTGAAAGTTCAAAAAAATTATTTTTAAAAATTTCAAAAAAAATAATTAAAACTTCGATTTTAGAGGCTGAATTAATTAAATTATATTCAAATGCAAATCGTTATATAAATTTTGCCATAGCAAACCAACTATATACAATCTGTCATTTAAATAATTTAGATTTTAAAAGAGTAAGAAATATAATGCAGGACGGCTATGCTAGAAATTTAAATTTAACTAATGCAGGTTTTACAGCTGGGCCATGTCTTGTGAAAGACACAATGCAGCTAAAATATTTTACAAAAAATTCTTTTTCTCTAGGTTCTGCTGCAATGAAGGTGAACGAGAATATTCCAAACTTAATAATCGATAAATTAAAAAAGTTTAACAGTTATAAGTCGAAAAAAATTGGCTTATTAGGTTTAACTTTTAAAGGCGAAACGGACGACACTAGGGACTCGTTATCAATCGTATTACTAAATAAGTTAAAAAAGTTAAATTTAAAAATTTTACAATCAGACGAATATTACAAAACTAAAAATGGAATATCTAAAAAAGAATTAATTAATAAATCAGATATAATAATAATTGGGGCTCCTCATAAGGCATATAAAAAATTAAAAATAAATAAAAAGAAGAAAAAATTAATAGATATTTGGGATATTATTTAATTGATTTTGCAGGATTTCCAGCAACTACATCATTATCTTTGACATTTCGAATTACAACAGCTCCAGCTCCTATAACTGCATTCTTACCAATCGACACCCCTTGTTTTATAATTGCATTAGCACCTATGTAAGTAAATTTTCCAATTTTAACAGATCCTAGAATTAATGCTCTTGGAGCAATTGTAACATACTCTCCAATTAAAACATCATGATGAATTTGTGAACCAACATTTATTTTAACACCATTATTTATATTTACTCTAGAAGATATAAAGCATAGTTTTTGAATTAAGATCCCTTTTTTAGTTGATAAATCTTTCATAACAAATTTATCTATATAAGTTTTACTCATAATTAAATTTTTTACATTTTTTTTATATATTTTATCGGTTAATGACTTTCTTTCCTTTCCCTGATCAATTACAATAAAAATATTTGGATTATATTTTTTTTTTAATTTTAACCAGTCAGTGATTTTTTCTTTACCTGCCCTTTTTGTTATTTTATAATTTTTTTTATAGTTTGATATTAAACCAAGATAATTACCTTTATTTTCAATGATAAACTCTTCAAAATCATTATCAATTCCAACAATACAAAATTTATTTTTAATCATCTAAATATTATAGTAATAACATGTTAATTGGTTTTCACTATGAAAAAAAATAAGATTGATTTTAATTTTGTATCCCCAAAATTGGATAGACGAGATATAAATTTTCTTCTAAACAATATTCTTAAACAAGAAATTCCTAATGAGGGTAAATATACCAGGGAATTTGAGAAAAAAATTGCCAAACTTTTAAAGATAAAATATGTAGTTGCAACAACTAGCGGAACAATAGCTATCTATTTAGCTTTAAAATCTTTAAATATTAAAAATGGGGATGAAATAATAGTTCCAAATATAACTTTTGCTGCAACAGTAAATGCTGTTAGTCTTGCGGGAGCAAAACCAATACTTGTTGATATAAATAAAAATGATCTATTAATTGATACCGAAAAATTAAAAAGAAAAATAAATAAAAAAACAAAAGCTATTATAACTGTTCATGTTTCTGGAAGAGGATCAAATATTCTAGATTTAAAAAGAGTCGCAAAAAAATACAAAATAAAATTAATTGAAGATGCAGCTGAAGCATTTATCTCAAAAAAACAAAAAAAATATTTAGGGACTATTGGAGATTTAGGATGTTTTTCATTTTCACCACCAAAAATAATTACAACCGGGCAAGGTGGTGTTGTGGTAACAAATAATTTATCTCTTTATAAAAAGTTACTACAATTAAAAAATCAGGGTAGAGTAGGATCTTCAAATGGTGGTCAAGATAGATATGAAAGTATTGGATATAATTTTAAATATACTAATTTACAAAGCGCTCTGGGTGTTTCGCAATTAAAGTCTATTCAATATAGAAAAAAAAAACTTACAGATAATTATTTATTTTACAAAAGAAATTTAATTCAAAATAAAAAAATAAAACTATTCGAATTTGATACCAAAAATGGAGAAGTGCCTTTATGGACTGATTTATATTGTTCAAAAAGAGATGAACTTCATAAATATTTATTGAAAAATGGAGTTGAAACTAGACTTTTTTGGCATCCAATAAATTATTGTAAACCTTACAAACAAAGTTTTGATAATTTAGAAGTATCAAAAATGTTTAATGAAAAACTTTTATGGCTTCCCTCAACGTTAGATTTAAATAAAAATGATTTAAAAAAGATATGTCTATTAGTAAATAACTTTACCAAGAAATATTTACAATGAGTGAAAAAATTTCAATAATTTTACCAGTTTATAATGAAAAAGAAAGTTTGCTAATAATGGTAAGATTATTGAATTCTTCTCTCAAAATTAATTCAGAAATAATAATTGTACATGACAACCAAACAGATAATTCAATAGAGTCTGCGAAAATTTTACAAAAAGAATTTAATAATGTTCAAATTATACATAATAAAATAGGTCCCGGGGTAAGAAATGCAATTGAAACAGGGATAAGTAATTCATCTAATGAAATTATATTGATCACAGCTGTTGATGAAATTTTTCCAATTATTTCTATAGAAAAAATGTACGAAAAAATAAAACTAGAAAATTATGATTTAATAAGTGGCACTCGTTATAGTAAAGGAGGTGCAAGATTAGGTGGGTCTTTAATAGGGTCAATTTTATCTAGAACTGCAAATAAAATTTTTAATTTTGTTTCTAAGGTCCCATTAACTGATTGTACAACTGGTATAAAAATGATGAAAAAAAAAGTTTGGAGTGATATAGATTTTCAATCCAATCCTATTGGTTGGGCATTTGCTTTTGAGATCTCAATAAAATCTTATCTCAAAGGATACAAATTGTCAGAATATCCAATTAAATCAGTTGATAGACTATTTGGCGGCTCATCCACTTTTAAATTAGGTTCTTGGACTAAAGAATACTTAAAATGGTTTTTTTGGGGAATTAAAATGACAAATAAATTTAAATAATTTTTTGAGTTATTAATTAAAAATGTCTTTCCAAAATATCTTTTCAAAAAAACAAAACTTTTTTCTAATAATTTTTTTATCTCTAGGTATTTTTTACAGATTTTATCAATCAAATTTTGATGATCTTTGGCTTGATGAATTTTTCGGTTTTTGGATGTCTGATCCTGAATTAAATTTTTTGGAAACCTATCAACGAAGTATTGGTCCAGGCTGGGGACAAAATATGTTATTTGATTTTATTCTTAAATATTTTTTTTATTTTTTTGGATATTCACCAGAGCTTGGTAGGTTATTTATATCTTTTATTGGTTCAGTAAATATTATCTTAATAACTTATTTATCTTACCAAATTGATAAAACCAAAAGCTTTCTTTTGGTTGCTTTTTTAGCAAGTCATTGTTGGCATTTAATTAGTTATTCCCAGGAATTGCGCGGATATAGTTTTGGTTTTTTTTTAGCATTGGTAAGTTTGATTACTTTTATTAAAATTTTAAATTCTAATGATAATAAGATTAAATATTCCTTAGGATTTATCTATATCGTCATAAACTTGTGTGGTTTAATTAATCATATTTTTTTTGGACTATTAGTTTTAGCGCAATCATTATTTTCACTGAATTTTATAAATGAAAAAAAAAAATTTATATTTCTAATTATAAATTATTTGATTACTTTTTTATTATACTTAGTCTTAATGTACCCTTTCTTAATAAAAAACTTAACCAATGAAGTTTTTTGGCTACAGCAGTTAAGTTCTAGATTTTATATTGAATATTTTTTTCCAAGATTTTTTGGCTCAAAAATTATGGGTTATTTGTACTTAATCATTTTTATTTATTTAATAATTCATTCAAGAAATGAAATCTTTAAAAGAAAATCTTATTTTCAATTATTATTTTTAATATTTGTAGTAAGTTATATAATTCCGATTGTGTATGGTTACGTTAAAATGCCAATTTTAACAGACAGATATATTATATTTGTACTTATACCAATTATAATTTTATTGTCTTCATTTTTATTAAGGGTTAAAAAATTTAAAAAAAGTTTAATCATCACTTTATGTTTTTTTACTTTTGTGAACAACTACTTGGAAGTTTTTAAAAGAAATCATACTAAGCCAATGTTTAAAAAAATTCTTGAGCACACAACTCAAAATAAAACCACAGACGTAATGATTATCTCAGAAAACCAAGATAGCTTTTTTTGGCTTAAAAATTATTTTAAAAAAATAGATTATGAAAAATATAAAGATCTTAACTATTTTAATAATGACCATGCTAAAAATTTGGTTGAGTTTTGGGTAATTTGTTATCACCCTCTAAATAACTTTAAGTGTAATTATTTAGATGATATAACTAAATATAATCGGATAAAAGAACATAGATATTATTTGGTAGATTTAATTTTATATAAAAAATAGTATGTGTTTAAATAAATAAAAATTAATTGTTAATTTGAAAAAAAATATCTTAGTAACAGGTGGGAGTGGGTTTATTGGCTCCGCAATCGTAAAATATTTGATAAGAAATAAACATAATGTTATTGTTTTGGACAATAATTCACGTGGAAGATCTAGAAGAATTGAAGAAGTAAAAAATGAAATTAAGTTTATAAAAGGAGATATTAGAAATAAAACGAAACTATTATCTATACATAATAAAATTGATACTGTTATACATCTTGCATATGTAAATGGAACAAAGCACTTTTACAAAAAACCCTATGAAATTTTAGATATTGCTGTTAATGGACTTTTGAATATTTTAGAATTTTGTAGACATAAAAAAGTTAAAAATTTTTTCTTAGCATCAAGCTCTGAAGTTTATCAAAATCCACTTAAGTTTCCTACAAATGAAATGGAAATGCTTAAAATCCCCGATATTCACAACCCTAGATATTCATATGGCGGAGGAAAAATTTTTTCAGAATTATATGGACTTCACTTTGCAAAAAAATATTTAAAAAAATTTATTATATTCAGGCCACATAATGTGTATGGAAAAGATATGGGAAATGATCATGTAATTCCAGAATTTATAAACAGATTTAAAAAAATTGGAAAAAGAAAAAGTTTTTTAATTCATGGTACCGGAAACGAAATAAGATCATTTATTCATATTGATGATTTTATAAGTGGATTTGATAAAATTTTTCGCAAAGGAAAAAACACTGAAATATATAATATTGGCACTTCAGAAAAAGTTAAGATATCTTATTTAGTGAATTTAATTGCTAAAATTTACAAAAAAAAAATTAAGATTAGAAAATCTAAGTTATTAAAAGGTAGTCCCAGTAAAAGATGCCCTGACATAAAAAAAATTAAAAAACTTGGATTTAATCAAAAGATTAGTTTAAGACACGGTATAAAAAAAATAATTCTTAATGATTAAAAAATTTTCAAAAATTGTAACAAAATGTCAAATTTCAAACTCTAATAATTTAAAGTCTTTAATTTTTTTAGGTTATTTGCCGCCTGTAAATACTTTAAGAAAAATAGGGTCATCTTTGGAAGAGGAAATTTCTTTCCCTGCAGAACTTTTGTATTGCAGAAAATCTAAACTAGCACAACTAGGGTGTATTGTAGATAAAGAAATATTATTTCCTTATTCTTATCCTTATACAAGCAGCACTACCAAAATTTTAAGAGATAACTTTTCTGATCTGTATAAAGACACAATAAAAATGATTAATCTAAAATCAAAAGACCTGGTCATAGATATAGGATCTAACGATGGAAACCTACTTAGTAATTTTAAAAATTTTCACAGAGTTTTGGGGGTTACACCTGAAAAAATTGGAAAACTAGCAATTAAAAAAGGAATACCAACTATAATTGACTATTTTGATAACAAAACAACAAAAAAAATATTACAAAAATATGGAAAAGCAAAAATAATTACTGCAACAAATGTTTTTGCTCATATAGATAATATAAATAATATTGTTAAAAATGTTTTAAAAACTTTAGATAATGATGGGATATTTATTACTGAGTCACATTATTTGTTACCTCTAATAAAAACTGTTCAATATGATACCATATATCACGAACATCTTAGATATTACTCAGTTCAAAGTTTAAATTATTTATTCAAAAAACATAAATTAGAAATAATTAATACTAAAGAAATATCAACACATGGGGGCTCGATAAGAGTTTATGCTGCAAGAAAAGGTAAATATAAAATTTCTAAAAATGTAAAGCTCCAATTACAAAAGGAAAATAAAAGTTTAAATAAAAAAAGCTTTAATCAATTTAAACAAAATGTAGTAAATTCAAAAATAAAATTATTCAATATTATTAATAAATTAAAAAAAGAAAAAAAAACAATTTTTGGTGTAGGGGCTCCGTCAAGAGCATCGACTTTGATCAATTATGTTGGTTTGGATCAGGAAATTATTGATTGTGTCTTAGAAATAAATGGCTCCTATAAAATAGGAAATTATATTCCTGGTACTAAGATACCAATATTAAATGAGAATATATTAAAACAAAAAAAGGCAGATTATCTTCTGTTGTTTTCGTGGCATATCAAAGATGAATTAAAAAGAAATCTCAAGAAAAAAGGTTTTAAAGGAAAATTTATAATACCTTTGCCAAATCCTAAAATTGAAAATTAAAATTTATTAATAAAAAAAAAGAATGCAGCAATATGTGATGAGTTATTGAATTGTTTTAAATTTATCATTTTTAATATCTCTTTTTTGGTTTTAAAAAAAACTTTAATATTTCTTTCTCCTTTACCTACCAACAAAAGATTTTCAGAGTAGTAGCAAATACATTTCCTACTTCCCCTGCCTGGATCAGCATAAAATTCAGTAATTTTTTGAGGTTTTTTAAGTGATTTATACCCTGTTTCTTCAATCAATTCTCTATTTGCAGCATCAAAAGAATTTTCACCTTTATCAATCCAGCCCATAGGGAACTCGTAGTTATTTTTATTAATTGGTTCTCGTTTTTGATTTACTAGGACAAATTGATTATTAATTTTTGGAATTATAATTACGTTATCGGGTTCCTCAAAATAATGATAAAATTCTCCTTTCTTAAACTTTTTATTTATTAAGGTAATACCAGCAGAAAGTTTAATTCTTTTTTTCATCTAATCATTTAATTAATAGATTTTCATTTTTATTGCTTTAAGGTTATGATACATCTAACAAAATAATGTTATCAAATAAAGAAATTGTTTGCCCTATTAATCTTTTAAACTATGCCCATAAAAAAAAACATGTAAAGGTGGCTATTGTAAATGCAGGTAAGCCTTTGCCAATGTTGTCAGCTCAAGATGCTGTAAAAGAAAATTTAATAGATCCTATTTTTATTGGGGATAAACAACAAATTTTAAAGTGTGCAGAAGATCTTAAATGGGACATCTCAAATTTTGAAATAATAAATGAATCAGTAGAAAACAAAACTGCTGCAATCGCTACAAAATTAGCTAGCGATGGAAAAATAAGAATAATAGTAAAAGGACATATCCATACAGACATATTAATGAAAGAAGTTTTAAAAAGAGAATATAATCTATTAGGCAAAACTCGCTTAAGTCATATTTGGCATATGACACTAGGTAAAGAAGATAAACCATTAATAATTACTGATGGAGCATTGAACGTTTTACCAAATATAAAAACAAAATTACATATCTTAAGAAATGTTGTAAATTTTTCAAACAGAATAGGAATTAATAGACCTAAAATTGCAGTTTTATCTGCAACTGAGGAAATTTTGGATAGTGTGCCAAGTTCTATAGAGGCTGCTGAAATAACTAAGCTAGCAAAAAAAGAAAATTTAAATGCTGATATATTTGGTCCATTAGCTTTTGATAATAGTGTTTCAAAAAAATCAGCTTCTATAAAAGGTATCAAAAATGATGTTGCTGGTATGGCTGACGTTTTATTAGTACCTAGTGTAGAAACGGGAAATGCTTTAGTAAAAATGTTAATATACTTTTGTGGAGCCTGTGCTGCTGGCGTTGTAATTGGTGGAAAAGTTCCAGTAGTTATTACAAGTAGGTCGGATGAGGCTTCAGCAAGATTAGCTTCGATCGCTGCAGCAGTGGTAGCATTAGATTAAATGTTTGATTGAAAAAAAACTAATTTGCTATAAAAAGCTTTACTAATTCATATAATTAATAAATGGCTATAAAATATTTAAAAAAATCACCAAAAACATCATCTACTGATGATAGCAAAACGACTGAAATAGTTAAAAATTTATTAAAAGAGATTGAAGATTCAAAAGAAGAAGCTTGTAAAAATTTAACTAAAAAATTTGATAAATACGATGGAGAAATTATTGTTTCTAAAGAGAGAATTGAGAAAATTAAGAAAGAGTTAGATCAAAAAACAAAAGATGATATTCAGTTTTCTCATGAAAGAGTTAGAAAATTTGCTGAAGCTCAATTGAAAAATTATGGTCAAGATTTTGAAATTGAACTTTCAAAAGGCTTATTTGCTGGTCAGAAATTAATACCTGTAAATACAGCTGGATGTTACATTCCTGGTGGTAGATATGCCCATATAGCTTCTGCTGTAATGAGTGTTACAACTGCTAAAGTTGCTGGAGTTAAAAATATAATTGCCTGCAGCCCTCCTAAAGAAGGTGTAGGAGCTCACCCAGCTATTGTCTACACTGCAGACTTATGTGGAGCTGATGTGATATTAAACTTAGGTGGAGTTCCAGGAATAGCCGCAATGACAAATGGATTATTTAAAAATCCACCAGCAGATATTTTAGTTGGTCCTGGAAATCAATTTGTTGCAGAAGCAAAAAGAATCTTGTTTGGAAAAGTTGGGATTGATTTATTTGCTGGACCGACAGAAATAGGAATTATTGCAGATGAGAATGCTGATGCAGAAATGGTATCTGTAGATTTAGTAGGTCAAGCTGAACATGGTTATAATTCACCAGCTTGGTTATATACAACAAGCAAAAAACTCGCAGAAGAGGTAATAAAAAGAGTTCCTGAATTAATAAAAGAACTTCCAGAAATTCCAAGAACAAGCGCAGAAGCTGCTTGGAAAGATTATGGTGAAGTTATACTTTGTGACACCGATGAAGAAATGGCAACTATTAGTGATGAATATGCCCCCGAACACCTAGAAGTACATACTCAAAATCTTGATTGGTTTCACAAAAGATTAAAAAATTATGGTTCACTTTTTATAGGTGAGGAGACGACAGTAGCATATGGAGATAAATGTTCAGGAACTAATCACATATTACCAACTAAAGGTGCAGGTCGGTATACTGGAGGCTTGTTCGTAGGAAAATTTATAAAAACATTGAGTTTTCAAAGAATGACTAAAGAATCTACAAAATCAGTTGGAGCAGCTTGTGCGAGAATTTCAAGATACGAAGGAATGGAAGCTCACGCAAGAACAGGTGATGCAAGACTTAGAAAATATGGTTTTTCAAATTAATTTTCAGGTTTAAAAATTAAACACAATCCATTATTACAAAATCTTTTTCCAGAAGCAGTTGGGCCATCTAAAAAAACATGACCATGATGTACACCGCAATTTGCACAATGATACTCAACTCGTTTCATTCCAAATGAATAATCTATTTTTGTTTTAAAAGCTCCAGGTAATGCCTCTGAAAATGAAGGCCATCCTGTACCACTATCAAATTTTGCTGTTGAAGCAAATAATTTCGCCCCACAATTTGCACAGTGATAAAAACCTTTTCTTTTTTCTTCAAGTAATTTACTAGTAAAAGCTCTTTCAGTGCCTTCATTAAACATTATACTTTTTTGATCTTCAGAAAGATCTGGATTAATAATTTTCTTTGTTGTTGAATATAGAAATCTATATGGAAAAGAAATAAAAGATAGAAATGAAAGTCCTATTATTTTAATAATCTTCCTTCTTAAAATCATAGAAATGTGAGTTAATTCAAAACTTCTTCGGCATTTTTTTCTTTAGCTTTATTCTTGTTCTTTTTATAAGCTAATTTTTTTTTCTTTAGATTTATTAAATCAGCAAACTTGTGATTCACATCTCTATGTCCTGCTTCATCATCCCTGATAACTCTAACAACATCTTTAAGAGTAGCATGAAGTGGTAAATTCCAATAATTAATAGCAATTAAAGGAGCTGGTTGGTCTGGAATACTTCCAGCCTCAAGTTCGTTTAAATATTCAGTATAGCTAATTACCGCTTCTTCCTCAAAATAACCAACAATCCTATGAGCAGTCCTTTGTGAGACTAAATATATAATTGCATATGTTAAAATAAAAATAAATTGAGCAACCATTATTATAAATCTTTCTACAGCGGTTGGCTTTGCAACATGAATAAAAGTCATTAAATGCATCCTCTCATTTTCAGCCTCATCTAAAAGCGTTTTGATCCAACCTTTATCGTCTTCAATCTTTCTGAGAGATTTTAAATGTAACAACATACCAGCTACCATTCCAGGAACTGCAGCAACTGTTTCCAAAACTACAGCTCGATGACCATATCTTTTTTTAAAAAAAGTATCTGCCAATAATCTTAAAAACTTGGTAAATGATAAAGCTACTTTATCGCTAAGGTTTTTTGGCTTAAAATGTTTTTCTAAATCATTCATACACTTAAATTAATTAGTAATGCACATTTTAACATGCGCCATAATCGTCAGCTAAAAGTGCTATTAATAAAAGAAAATAAGCTAGTCAGCGTTTGCTGTAAGTGTCTTAATTTCTAGAACATTTTCGTTTGGGTCTTTAACAAAAAAAGTCTCTTGCTCGTATTTAGTACCTTTAAATCTTAAATAAGGTTCATCATAATATTTTGCTCCATTTTCCTTAAGTCTTTTTTTCAATGTATCAAAATCTTTTCTTGATAAATGAACTCCAAAATGAGGGACTGAAACGTTACCCATATCAACATCATGTCTTTCATTATCTAGTTTATGCTCACTTGCGTGAAGAGTTAATTCATTTCCCCAAAAATCTACATCAGCCCACTCCTGAGCAGAATTATCTAGTCTACATCCAAGAGTTTCACTGTAAAATTTCTTTGCAGCTTCTAAATCACCACACGGTATTGCTAGATGAAAACAGTTTGTGTTTTTGTACATAATTTCTCCTTTAAATACTTTAATTAATAACTATATATAAATATATTTTTTTATCAAGCTGGCAAGTATTTATGAATGATTTTTTACAATCAATAATAGACAGGGATCCTGCGGCAAAATCTAAGATAAGTTTAATTTTTACTTATCCCGGAGTTAAAGCTATTTTTTTTCATAAAATTGCTAGCTTTTTTGCAATAGCAAAATTTGATTTGATAGCGCGAATCATTTCACAATTTTCAAGATTCTTAACAGGGATAGAAATCCATCCTAAAGCAAAGATTGGAAAAAATTTATTTATTGATCATGGTATGGGAGTGGTTGTAGGTGAGACATCAGAGATTGGGAATAACGTTACTATTTATCATAATGTTACCTTAGGAGGAATTGCTCCAAGTATAAATTCTAATGACCAACGTAATACTAAAAGACACCCCTCTCTAGGGGATAATGTGATTGTTGGATCTGGGGCTCAAATTTTAGGCCCAATAACAATTAAAAAAAATTCTTTAATTGGTGCAAATGCAGTTGTCACAAAAGATGTTCCTGAAAATGCTGTAATGATTGGAATACCTGCAAAAAATATTGGTACAACTTCAGGTGAATTCAAACCTTACGCAGTAACAGATGACTCAAAAAAAGATTTTTAATGATTAAAAATCAAGAAAATTTTAGTGCAGGTATCGGCAATACTCCTTTAATTAAGTTAAAAGCAGCATCTGAAATAACTGGTTGCAACATTTATGGTAAAGCTGAATTTTTAAATCCGGGAGGATCAGTAAAAGATAGAGCTGCTTTAGCCTTAATAAAAGATGCTCAAGATAAAAAATTAATTTCGAAAGGTGGCATTGTTGTAGAGGGTACTGCAGGTAACACCGGAATTGGTTTAGGACTTTTAGGAAATTCTTTAGGATATAAAACAATTATCGTGATGAACGATAATCAAACTCAAGAAAAAAAAGATATTTTAAAAAATCTTGGTGCTGAATTAAAATTAGTACCTGCCAAACCTTTTAAGGATGAAAATAATTATGTAAAAATAGCATCAAGACTAGCAGATGAATTAAGACCGACTAATAATAATGGTGTTATATGGGCAAATCAATTTGATAATACTGCTAATGCTAAAGGACATTATGAAGGCACAGGTAAAGAAATTTGGGAACAAACTGATGGCAAGGTCGATGCATTCATATGCTCATCTGGCACTGGAGGAACTATTTCTGGAGTAAGTAACGCGCTTAAAGAAAAGAATAATGATATTAAGATTTATTTATCTGATCCAAAAGGTTCATCACTTTATAACTTTATAAAAAATGGTGAATTAAAATCTGAAGGAAATTCTATTACAGAAGGAATTGGTTCAAGTAGAATAACTAAAAACTTTGAAAATGCAAAAATTGATGATGCCTTTTCGATAGATGATCATGAGGCATTACCTATTCTTTATGACTTAATTAAAAATGAAGGTTTAAGCTTAGGAACGAGTTGTGGAATTAATATTGCTGGTGCAATTAGAGTTGGTAAAAAATTAGGTCCAGGAAAAACTATAGTTACTATTCTCTGTGATAAGTCTGACAAATACGCATCTAAAATGTTTAATAAAAAATTTTTAGATGAAAAAGGTCTTAATTATCCTGATTGGATTAAATAGATCATTGGTATTTATTATCTAAATAGTAATCAAAGAAATTTGATAAAAGCTTATCTATTTTATAAAAATTTGGCACTAGAAATGGTCTTCTAGCATGTACTCTATCATTTACCCAGTGCTTTGACCATTCAGTAGTTGTTTCTACACATTGATTTGGAAATTCATTAATTTTATATCTTTCCTTAATCTGAAAACAACCACCTATAAATAAATCGACATAAGATTGAACAATAGGATGATTGTTACTTGGTTTTTTTATTTTACCAGGATTAGCTGCATAAACCCAAAAGTTTTTATTTTTGGTCTTAATTTTTTTTCCATAGAAACTTAGGTCTTTACCTTCTACTTTTACTCTACAATAGCCACTTTCTCTCCTATCAGTTTTATTCAAATCCTTTATCGAAACCGGGTAATAAACTGCATTAACAACTGAATTTTCTTTT
>CABYJS010000002.1 GCA_902519375.1 uncultured Pelagibacteraceae bacterium | reverse complement strand
ACAGCTGGCATTAATCCAACATTAATAAATGGAATTATTGATAGATTAATAAAGGTAAATCAAGATTTTGGTATTACCCTTTTGGTAATTGAACATAACATGAGAGTGATTATGCAATTAGCTGAGAGTATCTATTGTTTGGCGCATGGAAAAATGCTTGCCAAAGGATCTCCAGATGAGATTAAAAATGATAAACGTGTCGTTGATGCATATTTAGGAGCACAATAATGTCAAATCAATATGAAGTTTTAGGAAAAGCACCAGTTGCTGATGACTTAAAAAGATTATCACCTTCTGATATTCATTTAACAATAAAAAATATGAATGCTGGTTATGGAAAAATGGAAATTTTACACAACTTCGATCTTTTTGTGAGTAAAGCTCAATCTTTATGTTTAATTGGTCCAAACGGTGCTGGTAAGTCTACAATTCTTCACTCTATATATGGTTTTACTAATATATTTTCTGGTCAAATTGAAATAGATGGAAAAGATATAACAAATCTTTCTCCTGCTGAAAAACTTAAATCAGTTGGTGTAGCTTACATCCTTCAAGACAATTCAGTATTCCCGGATATGACGGTTGAAGAAAATTTATTAATGGGTGGTTTTATTAAAGATAAAACAGAGGAGTCATATCAAGAAGCAGAAAAAATTCTTGAAAAATATGAAAGGTTAGGAAATAGAAGAAATCAGCCTGCCAAAGTTTTATCAGGTGGAGAAAGAAGATTACTAGAAATCTCTAGAGCATTAGTGATGAAACCATCAGTATTACTTGTAGACGAACCATCAATCGGTTTAGAGCCGAAGTATATTGATATGGTTTTTGAAATTTTAAGAGATCTTCAACAAAATGAAAAAAAAACCATCATATTAGTTGAGCAAAATGCAAAAAAAGGTCTTGAGTTTGCAGATATTGGTTATGTTTTAGTTTCTGGCCAAACCGCAATTGCAGGCAAAGGAGATGATCTTTTAAATAATCCTGATGTAGGTCGCCTATTCTTAGGTGGTTGATGATTGATCCAAATTATTTTTTTAAGGGCTTTAAATCAATTAAAGGTGTAGGTAGTCCTGCGATTGCATTAGGCGCAAGCTTTATAGCAATAGGAGCGCTTCTTAAAAACTTAGGTTTTTCAATTCAAGAAAGTATTTTTTCTACTTTTCTAACTTATGCTTTGCCAGGTTCTTTGGTGATGGCTGAGTCAATGTTAATAGGTGCTTCACTGATAAATATTTTTATTGCCGTGTGGCTGGTTAATGCAAGATTATATCCAATGACAGTATCACTGATGCCATTACTGATGCATGAAAATCAACCAAGGTGGAAATATTATTTGTCGTGTCACTTTATAGCAGTTTCCTCATGGTTAATAATGAAAGATAATTATGAAAAGATTGAAAAAGAAAATAGAATAGATTTTTGGATAGGTATTGGAACAGCAACCTGGTTAGTAGCGATAATTTCTACAATCGTTGGTTATGTTGCTTCCGATTTACTAAATAAAGACATGCTGATTGGTTTAGCAATTGTAAACCCAATTTATTTCATGTGCATGATGTTGGGGGCAATGAAAACAACACAAATAAGCTGGTCTGTGATTTTGGGAACAATTTTAGGTCCATTATTCTATTTTTTATCTCCAGAATGGTGCATTTTATTCGGTGGCTTTGTTGCTGGAACAATTGCTTTTTTATACGGAGAAAGAAATGGCGAGTAATATACTAATAGTAATTATTGTAACTTCTATTGCAACTTATTTATCTAGGTTTTTAGGTGTATTGAGCTCTGAAAAAATTAAAGAGACATCAAAAATATTTAGATGGTTTAATTGTTTAGCATATTCTACTTTAGCAGCCTTGATTGCAAGAATTGTAATTTTTCCATCTGGAACTTTAAATGAGGTGGACTATTTGATTAGGTTTATTGTAATAGTAATTTCTATATTTATTTTTTATTTTACAAAAAAAAATTTAGTTTACCCGACACTTTTATCTGGTATCATACTCTCATTATTAAGTAGTTACTTATGAGTCAAATAATTGAAGGATTTGAAATAAAAAAAAACGAAAAATCCAACAGAATTATTAATATTGATATTAGTGATGAAATTTTAAAAAAACTTATTTTTCCGTTTAATAAATTTGATATAACTGCACTAGAATATAAACCATTTACCAGATTTACTATCGCAAAAAGTTTAGATGATTTAAGTAATAACAATCTATCAAAATTTTTAAACAAAATTATTCGTGATAGAAACACTGGTTGTTTTATAATTAAACCAAAAAATTTAATTTCTAAGATAGACAATGATTTTTTAGTAAAACTTTCAACTGCAGTCTCACATTTAATAGGTATACCAAATCACGATTCAATGGCAGGTAAATACTATGCTAGATTTCATGTAAAGCATGATGATAAAAGTGACTCTTATTTAAGAAAAGCTTATACAAACATGGATCTTCATACTGATGGAACATATGTAAAAGAAAAAACTGATTGGCTATTAATGTCAAAGCTTGAGGAACAGAATGTCGAAGGTGGTGAGTCAGCTATGCTTCATCTTGATGATTGGGAACATTGTGACGAATTGTTTAATGACCCTATAGGTAAAGAAAATTTTATTTGGGGCTCACCTAAAAGTAAAAACATTGATTATAAAGTTGAACATCCAGTGTTTTCATCTGATGATGAGGGAAAACCACAAATTTCATATATTGACCAGTTCCCTGAACCAAAAAATATGGAGCAAGGTGGTTTTTTACAAAAATTATCTGATAGTTTAGAGGAAAGTGATAATAAAGTTATAACAAAACTTCCGGTTGGGTCTTCTGTTGTAGCAAATAATTATTTTTGGCTTCATGGAAGAAGACCTTTTAAAGAAAATAAAGATTTAAGTAGAGAATTGCTTAGAATAAGAGGATCCTTCTTTTCTAATTAAATAATTTAAGCCTTATCTGATTTATTTCTCTTTGAGATATAGAAGTGTGCCATTTATAACACTTACAATCTTTTGAGTATTTTTTAAGATATTCTTAATCACCAATTTAAGAAAAAATCATTTATGAATAATAAAATTATAAAAATTTGCGAAATGATTTTAAAACTTCCAAAAGCTTCTCAAATTAATTTATGTGAGTTAAATTTGTTTCAAATTCAAAAATTATATCTTTAAGAAAATTATCACCCCAATCTGCTGATGAGATGTTAAGTACTAAATTGAAAATATCAAATGCTCAAAAATACAGATATTTAAAAAAATTAATTTCTTTAAAGTTTATCTCAAAAAAACATAACCAATATATTATTAATAAGTCTTAATTTAATAATCAGCTTATTTAAAAATTTACGTTAAAACGTCAAAACAATTAGACTAGGAATAAATTTTCATTTATCTAATAATCAAACCAGATAATCTCAAATTTGTTAATATCAAGTATGATAATATCAGATTTAATAATATCAGATATGGTAATATCAAATATAATATTATCAAATGTGATATTTTTACAACACAAAAAAGGCTATTTTTAAATGTTTTTTTATACAACTATAGTGATATGAAATTTAAAATAGAATAAATCTCCATATATGTTAACAATCGCCCTATTAATCGATTAATAATAACGAAAGTAAACATGAAAAAAATATTAAAACATTTAGCATTAATTTGCTCTGCATCTTTAATGTTTGGAAGCACTGCTTTTGCTACAAGCTATGGTATCGGTGTTACTGGAACGCTCGCAATAATTGATGCAAGTGGTTCTGAAACTGAAGGTACTGAGGCTGATACATCAGACAAATCTGCAAGTGTAGACAATAGAGCTGCATATGGATCACTTTTTATAGAGAGTACTTTAAGTAATGGTATAACATTTGGTTTTTCTCATAACCCATTTGCTGCAGATGTTTCTGATTCCGTGCATGAAAGAACAGAAACTTCAGAATCAGCAAATGATGAGGGTACAACTGGAAGTGTAACTAGAAAAGCTGATGCAGAAGTTAAAAACTACAATCAGCTTTATATGGAAGTCCCATATAAAGGAACTTATTTTAAAGTTGGATTTGCTCAGATCGATGTAGACACTCTTGAAAATGCATTAACTAACGGTGGTACTTATGGTAATGCTACATTGGATGGTTTTGCAATCGGAATAGGTGCAAAAGAAGAGTTTGGAAATGACTCATATATGAAAATATCTCTAGAGTATGTAGATTTTGAGGATTTAAGCTTAAGTTCATCTACGACTAATAGCATTAATGCAGATTTAGACATTACTGAATTAAATTTTGCTATCGGAAAAAAATTTTAATTTAAGCTGTATTTAAACTAAAAATTTAAAACCCCTAATTAAAATTAGGGGTTTTTTTTTGTTCCAATATTATATAATCTTTTAATGAAATTGGGCTTTATAGGCACAGGAAAAATATCATCTTCAGTAATAACTGGAATAAGTAAATCTACAATTAAATATAATAAAATATATATTTCATCTCGAAATAAAATAATAGCAAAACAGCTGAAAAAAAAATTGAAAAAAATCTCTATTGAAAAAGATAACCAAAAAATAGTTGATAATTGTAATTGGGTTTTTTTGGCAGTCACACCAATGGTTGGAAAAAAAATAATTAAAAGCTTAAATTTTAGATCTAATCAAACCATAATAAGTTTTATTTCAACAATAACAATTTCAGAACTTAAGAAGATGATTAAAGTTAAGGCAGATATAGTCAGAGCAATACCACTGCCTCCTATATCTTTAAAGAAAGGACCTGTCCCAATCTGTCCTGCAAATAAAAAAGTAAAAAACTTTTTTAACAAAATTGGATCAACAATAGAAATCAAAAATGAAAAACAGTCTATTAATTTTTGGGCAACCTCGGGAATGATGGCTTCATATTATGAAATGCTAAAAGCTATGAGTGAATGGCTTACAAAAAAAGGTGTTAAAAGAGATGACACACAAAAATATATAACATCATTATTTTCAGCTTTATCAGAGGATGCTGTTTTAAATTCCAAGAAAGATTTAAAACATTTAGTTAAGGAATCCCAAACACCTAGAGGCCTTAATGAGCAAGGTTTAAAGGAAATGAAAAAACGAAGGGTTTATAAATCGATTATCAATACCTTGAATAGTATTTACAAAAGATTAAATAAAAAATAAAATAATAATATGAAATATATAATATTAGGTGCAGCTTTAGCTTGGGCAATGTATATGGCTGATAAATATATGTTCTAAATCTTTTGATTACCTTTGTTTCTTCGCTCTAAACTTGCCATTTTTAATTTCTAGTTCTAAGAAAGAACCTTTAGCTTCACCAAGTTCATTAAAACTTATTCCAGTTGCTCCTTCATAATTTATTTTTTTTCCTTTTGACAGTAAGTCTAAACCTTTTTTGATCTCACCAGGATAAATCTTTACTCCTGGTTCATTTGCGACATCTATAATATTTTTTGATATGGAGATACTGTCGGCTGAACCTCCAGCTTGTATCGCTAAAACAATTAATGCAGCTGCATCATAGGACTCTCCTGTATAAGGATAAGAAATATCAATACCTCCCTCTTTGGCTACTCTATCAAAAAAACCCGCTCTTTTGCCTGACGAACCAGGCACATAACCAAAAGATTTTTTTATTTGATTACTAAATTGATCTAACAAAGATTGATTAATCATCCGATCAGACAAAATAAATTTATCAAAAGCACCAGAGTCCAAAGATGCTTGTATAATTCCTCTTCCACCTTTGTCAGGGTAACCTATTATTACAACAGCTTCACCACCTGCTGAAGCTAAAGCAGCAACTTCAGATGAGTAATCATCCTTGTCGTCTTCGTGAGAAGCAATTATTGTAACTTTCAAACCGTGATTTTCAACTGCGGTTTTATAAGCTTCGGCTAAATCTTTTCCATAATCATTATTTGTATAAGTTATAGCAACTTTTTTGACTCTTCTGTCGTTAGTAATATCTGCTAAGATTTTTGCTCCTCTAGCCTCAGATGGCGTAGTTCTAAAAAAAAACCCCTTATCGTTTAGAGAAGTTAATGAGGCTGATGTTGCAGCAGGAGAAATCATTACTATCCTATTTGGTACTGCAACTTCTGATAAAATTGTTTCAGTTACCTCTGAGCAAACACCCCCCAATAGTACCTTAACTCCTCTAGAAATAATCTCTTTTGCTGCAGCTATTGCTGCAGAAGAATCTTTACAAGTAGAGTCTGCTCTTACAACTTTAATAATTTCACCATCTAATAATAATCCTGAGTCCGAAGCTTCTTTAAATGCAATTTCTGCAGAGGCTGCAATTGCTGGAGTAAGACTCTTAATAGGACCCGTGAAGCCCAAAATTACTCCAACTTTGACCTCAGAATATGCGGGTGTTGTTAATATTGATAGAATTAAAAATATTGTGAAAAATAACTTATTTATTCTTTTCATGATAGTGAATTAAAATTAATATAATAAAGTAAATCTGATCTGTAAAAATTTTCAATAAGTTAATTAACGTATTTTATGTAGTAAAACTACAGAACTGATGACAATTATTCCTCCAATTATAAATAGAAAAGAAGGGACCTCACCAAAAATAAGAAAACTTAACAAAATCCCAAAAATGGGAAAAAGTGAATAAAAAGGAAAAATTTTACCGACTGTATAAAACTTGTAAAGATAGAACATTAAAAGATGAGCACATAAAGATACTATAATTGCTTGATAAGAAATTAAGAACCAAGAATTTGAGTTAATCAGTTTTATATTTTTGATTGTTTCCCCTTCAATAAAAAATGAGATTATTAAAAGTATCACAAACCCAAAGAGGCCAGTACTAGCATTGATAAGACTGGTGCTGAGATCTTTTAATTGTCTAGAATAAACTTGGGCTAAACCGAAAAATAATGCCATTAAGCTTGCATAAAACAAACCAAGAAAATTATCTGTTAGCTTAGGATCAAAAAATATTATTAAGATACCTAAAAATGATGTGAAAATTAGAAACCACTTATTTCTAGATATATTTTCGTTTAAAATTAGGGCACTTGCAATAATGCCAAATGGTATTGCTAGTTGGGAGCCTAAAATTATTGGTGATATGATTGATGAATGAAAAAGTGAGAGGTTCATAAAAACATAAACCAGTACTCCCATTGAAACTGAAAAAATTACCAAAGAATTCAAATATTTTTTTTTTGGTATTTCAAACTTCCAGAATGGAATTAATATGAGTAGGACTATTCCCATTCTCAAGGAAGCCATCAAAATAGGTGGCACAGAGTTATTAAGAGCTAATTTTGCTACTGGGAAAGCACTTCCATGTGCAACCATTATAAATAATAATATTAATAAATGTTTAATTGGCAAAATTTATCCCATTGTAAACGGGTCAGTCATCGGCTTATCAGATGAATTATACCAAGTGGTTTTTATTCTCGTATATTCTTTTATAGATTCGATACCTGCTTCTTTGCCATAACCGCTATCTTTTATTCCACCAAAAGGAGCCATGGGTGAAATTAATCTGTAGGTATTTATGAAAACTATACCTGCCCTAATAGCTTTAGATACTCTTAAGCCTCTAGCAAAATTAGAGGTGTAAATTCCAGAAGATAAACCATATTTGTTGTCATTCATCTTATTTATTACCTCTTCTTCTTTTTCAAATTTCATTACAGATAATATTGGTCCAAATAATTCATTTTCTGCAACAGGAAGATTGTGGTTTTCACACTCAATAATTGTTGCTGGAAAATAATAGCCTTCATTTGAAATAGAGGATCTTTTACCACCACATCTAACTTTTCCACCCTGTTCAATCGTAGCTTTAATATTTTTTTCTATATTTTCTAATTGTTTAAAACTATTTAGAGGCCCCATTTGAGTATCTTTTTCCATAGGTCCGCCTAATTTAATTTTTTTAGCTTTACTAATTAATTTTTCTAAAAAGTTATCATAAATTTCGGAGTGCAAATAAAGTCTGGAACCAGCAATACAACTTTGTCCACTAGCACCAAATATTCCAGCTGTGATTCCATTTAATGCATTTTCTTGATCGGCATCTTTAAAAACAACAACTGGGCTTTTTCCTCCAAGTTCTAAACTTACTTGAGATAAATTTTCAGCAGAATTTTTTACGATATGTTTCGCTGTTTCAGGACCACCTGTAAATGCAATTCTTTCCACAAGATTATGTGTAGTAAGGGATTTACCACATGGCTCACCTAATCCAGTAATTATATTTATTACTCCTTTAGGTATTCCAGTTTTTTCTATTAGTTTTGCAAATTCTAAAAGTGTTACTGGCGCAAGTTCTGATGCTTTTATCACTACAGTATTACCCATAGCAAGTGCAGGAGCAAGCTTGACAGCAGTCAATAACATTTGAGAATTCCAAGGAATAATTGCTGCTACAACGCCAATTGGTATTCTTGTTGTAGTAACTTGCATGTCAGGTTTATCAATTGGAACTACAGTCCCCTCAACTTTGTCAGCCAGTCCAGCAAAATAATCATAATATTCTGCAATATAATGAGCCTGGGTTTTTGTTTCTCTATAAATTTTTCCAGTATCTATAGTTTCTATTTTTCCTAGATGCTCTGCATTTTCTCTTAATTGATCTGCAATTAATCTTAAATATTTTGCTCTATCTCTTGGATGAAGTATTGACCAATTATTTTCAAAAGCATTTTGCGCTGATTGAACAGCTTTATCTACATCTTTTTCATTAGCCTCAGGAACTGTTGCCCACACCTCATTGTTTTCTGGATTAAGAGTTTGTATTTTTTTACCTGATGAGGATTCTACCCACTCACCATTGATATACATTCTAAAATTTTGAATTTTTGGCATTTAATTATTAATAAAATTCTTGATATTTATATTAACATCATCTGCACACTCTATACTACAAAGATGTTTTCCATTTTTAATTTCAATAAAAATTGAATTAGGTAGGTCTTTAGCTAATTCTTTTGACATTTTTGGAGTAGATCCAGGGTCATTAGATCCAGTCATAACTAAAGTCTTTGAAGTAATATTTTTGATTATTAATGAACTGTCTTTGTGATTAGCAAATAATTCGTAAGCTTTAAGAAAGTTTTTATGATCCTTGGGTTCTTTAGTTAGTATTTTCATAAATAAATCGTATGTCGAAGGATTACTCTCTAAATAATTGTCACTAAACCATCTTTTTAGTGCTTGTTTTGATATTGGTTTATTTAGTCTAGCTTGGTTATATCTTTCTAAAACCAGTGCTTTTTCAGCCTCAGATCTTTTATAAGTTGTTCCGATTAATATAAGTTTATTAACTTTATCTTGATAATTTGAGGCAAAGTCTAAGGCTATTAGAGATCCAAGAGAAAACCCAACAAGATTAATCTTATCTACTTGTAGATTACTTAGAATTTTATCAAGTTGTTTTGAAAAATCATTGAGGGTTAACTTTTCTTTTTCCCAAGGTGTTTTTCCATGCCCTAACAAATCATATGTAATTATAGAAAATTCATTTAACTTATTAATTTGTGATTGCCACATTTGATGATCAAGACCAACTCCATGAATAAAAACCAATGGAGTGGTATTTTTTTTTATAAAAAAAAAGTGATTTTGATTTGAATCAAAATTATCAGGCATTGAATTATTTTAGATCTAAACCCATTTCTTTCATATCTTGATAACGATCTCCAGTTCTAGCATGTGCTCTACCACTTGAAGCACCTCCAATTGCAATTACTATTTCATCATCAAATGGTGCATCATGAATTGTAAACTCATGGGTTAAATAATAAGGTCTTAAACCTGAGTCAGTTTTATGCATCATTGGTATAGAGATTTTAGAGCCCGCAGGACCTCTTGTGTTTGTAAAACTTAAATAAGAAGTACCACCAACAGCATCTCTAAATTTATTTCCAAATCTTAAAGTATGAATGAATGCTGATGCATGTTCTATTTCACCACTTAAGCCAACAGTTCCTGCCTTTCCATAAGCTAAAATTTTTTCTGGTGATCCAATTTCCTTTATTAATTCTGGAACTAAAATATCACCTAGTTTTGGAGCTAAATCTAAAATGATTGGTTTTAGATCTTCTACAAAACCTTTTCCAGCCCAAGGATTTTTAAACACCGCAGCTACTGAAACTAATAAGACTGGTTCTTTAGCTTTCTTTCCACCCTCAATGAAAGTTTTATCAACAAACTTTGTAAACTTTCTAAGTTTCAAATCCATTAACTTGCTTTTTCTATATTAGAAGAGTCTAAATTAATTTTTGGAATTACCTCGTCATTAAACAATTTGATGCTTCTCATACAAGCTTCATGATCTATACCGGGAAAGTTAGACCAAACTTGTAGATTTTGTAAATTTAATTCAGATTTTAATTCATTAATCTTATTAACAACATATTCAGGAGTACCAAATAATAAATTTCTTTTATGAAGGAAATCATAATTTAGTAAGTCTAATTTATGTTTTGTCTCAGGAAGTTCTTCACCAGGATCCATATGATTTCCCAAGCCTCTCCAATGGCAAACCCATTTCATATAATTAATGATGTGTTCACCAGCCATTTTTTCTGCTTCTTCCATAGTTTCAGCAACAAACATATCTCTTACTAAAGAGATGCCTTCTCCTAATGGAACACTTCTATTTTCAGCCTTTGATTTTGCATCTCTATATATCTCAAATCTTTTCTTCAAAGCTTTAACAGTTGGTATCCACATAATTGTATTTAAACCATTCTGTGCAGCCCACTCAATTGATCTTGCGCCGTCTACAACTTGCCAAATAGGAGGATGTGGTGATTGTTTTGGTTTTGGAACGATACTTATTTTTTTTATTTCATTTGTTTTTGTATCTAAAAACTTTTCATTTGGGGGACTCATATCATGTTGCCAAACAAAGTTTGGTGATGGATAAGTATAAAATTCACCTTGGTGACTAAAAAACTCTTCAGTCCAAGCTTTTTTCATGATTGTTAAAGACTCTTCAAATAGTCTGAAATTTTTAGCTTGGTCTTTAAGATCAGCCTCTTTATTCATATTTATTGCTTCTCTTCCATAAATCCCTCGGCCAATACCCACGTCAACTCTGCCTCCTGATAATTGATCTAGTAAAGCTATGTCTTCTGCCAATCTTATTGGATTATGAAATGTAATGACATTGCATGCTTGTCCAATTCTTATTTGTTTAGTTCTAGCTGCTGCATCAACACCCATCATTAAAGGATTTGTACAAGACTCCATTCCTTCATGATTAAAATGATGCTCAGTATACCAAATTGATTCCCAATTATTCTCATCACAAAAAGTTGTGATCTCTTTTGTTTCATCAAGCAGTTGATTATATGGCTTGTGATTCCAATTCGTGGTATTGCAAAAATATCCAAATTTCATTCGAACCTCCTTAAATAATTAAATCTAAGACGATCGATCCCACTTTCGTATTTTTAAATATCGATGAGTTATGTATCGCTCACTAAGACTGTAATTTAACTAGACTATTTAATCAATATATATTTAATCACTAATTAAATGAAACTAACTAAAATAAAACCAAAATTTATTGAAAAACACAACCCAAGGATAGGGTTAATCACTTTAGCAAGTGACTTTAGGATTGAAAAAGATTTTAACAATATAATTTATGGTAAAGATATAGATTTATATTGTAACAGAATTCAAAGTTATAATCCCTTAACAAACGAAAAATTAAAAAAAATGGCAGATGATATTCCTGAAATTGCAAAGAATATATTACCTGATCAAAAAATTGATTGTATAGCCTATGGATGTACTTCAGGAACAATTGCTGCAGGATATTCATCTATTTATGAAAAAGTTAATTCAACAAAACCAAATACAAAAGTTACAACACCAATAACATCTGCAATTAATGCACTAAAAGTGCTTAAGATAAATAAATTATCTATATTCACACCATATACCGACGAAATAAATCAGTCAGTAATTAATTATTTTATAAAAGAAAATATAGAAATCTCTGAATTGACTTATTTCGACATAGCTTCAGATTTAGATATAGGAAAAGTTAATCCAGATTATTTATTTGATACTTTAAGCAAAATAGATTTATCAAACAGTGATGCATTGTTTGTTTCTTGCACTGCGTTACCCGTCTTATCAATTATTAAAGATCTAGAAAAAAAAATGAGTAAGATCATTTTATCAAGCAACCAAACTTTGATTTGGGACACTCTTAAACAGGTTGATTTTAAAAGTAAAGTTGAAGGATATGGTGAATTATTTAATAATTAGATTATGAATTTTACTAATGAAGAATACAAATCAAGATTAAAAAAAGTTCAAGCCTCAATGCAGGAGAAAGGTATTGAACTTTTAATTTCACAAGATCCATCTAACATGAATTATTTGACAGGTTATGATGCGTGGTCATTTTATTATGCTCAATGTGTAATAGTACATGTAAATGCTGGTGAACCTATCTGTTTTGTTAGAAATCAGGATGCAGGAGGTGCATATATTAAAACTTATTTAAAAGATGAAAATATAATTAAGTATCATGAAAAATATATACATACATGGCCGTTACATCCTTATAATGCTCTCGTAGATCTTATTAAAGAAAGAAAATGGGACAAACTCTCAGTAGGACTAGAAATGGATAGTCATTATTTCACTGCTTATTGTTATGAGAAAATTAAACAAGGTTTACCAAATGCAAAAATTTTAGATTGTGAGCGTTTAGTAAATTGGGTTAGAGTTGTAAAATCTGATGTGGAAATAAAATTTATGAAAGCTGCATCTCAAATTTCTCAACTAGGAATGAAAAAAGCTTTTGAAGTTATTAGTCCTGGAGTAAGGCAATGCGATGCAGTTTCAGAAATTTACACTACGTTAATAAAAGGAACCCCTGATTTTGGAGGAGACTATTCATCAATAGTTCCAATGATACCAACTGGAAAAGGTACATCGGCTTCGCATTTAACATGGTCAGAGGATAAATTTGTTGAGGGAGAAGCTACAATTATTGAATTATCAGGTGTTAATAAAAGATATCATTGTCCGATGGCTAGAACGATTCTACTTGGAAAACCAGATCAAAAGAAAATTGAGACAATGAAGAAAACAAACGAAGCTTTGCAGGCAGGAATAGATCTGGTTAAAGCAGGAAATACTGCTGATGATGTTGCTCAAGCTTTTTGGAAAGTGTTAGATAAGTATGGAATAGAAAAAACTTCAAGAACTGGATATTCTATTGGTATAGGATATCCGCCTGATTGGGGTGAACATACTTTAAATATTTCTAAAGGTGATATTACAATTTTGCAACCTAATATAACTTTTCATATGATTGCAGTGATGCAATTTGGAAATTGGGGAGTTGAGGCATCTGAAGCAATTAGAGTTACAGAGAAGGGTTATGAATTATTTTGTAATTTTTCTAAAGAACTTCATATTAAAAGCTAGTTATTAATGGTTGATATTTATTCATACAAATGTTTTAAAGTTAGATTAAATTATGACCTTAAAAAAAGATTTCGTTAAATTTGATAAAGTAGACAAAAGCTATGATGGAAAAGTCTTAGTTGTGAAAGATCTTCAATTAGATATTGAGGAAGGTGAGTTTGTTACAATGTTAGGACCTTCTGGCTCTGGTAAAACAACTTGCTTGATGATGCTAGCTGGATTTGAAACACCAACTCATGGTGAAATATATTTAGATGGAAATGCAATTTCAAGTATCCCACCACACAAAAGAGGAATTGGAATGGTGTTCCAAAACTATGCGTTATTCCCACACATGACTGTCTATGAAAATTTAGCTTTCCCATTAAGAGTAAGAAAAATTCCAAAAGATGAGGCAGATAAAAAAATTGATAAAGCGTTATCAATGGTATCACTACAAGGTTTTGCGCAAAGAATGCCAGGTCAATTATCTGGCGGACAACAGCAAAGGGTTGCAGTAGCAAGATCGTTAGTTTTTGACCCACAATTAGTATTAATGGATGAACCATTGGGGGCTTTAGATAAAAATTTAAGAGAAAGCATGCAATATGAAATTAAACATATCCACGAAAGTATTGGAGTGACTGTTGTTTATGTAACACACGATCAGAGTGAGGCTTTGACTATGTCAAATCGTATTGCTGTATTTAATGACGGAAAGGTACAACAACTTTCAAGTCCGGATGAATTGTATGAAAAGCCAGTAAATTCTTTTGTTGCAGAGTTTATTGGTGAAAATAATACTTTTACAGGTGAAGTTTCAGAAATTTCTGGTGGAAAATGTAAAGTAAAATTAGCTAATGCTGAAATCATAGCAAATCCCATATCAGTTAAAGGAAAAGGGGAGAAAACCACTGTATCTCTAAGACCTGAAAGAGCTTTGATTAATCCAACTGATAAAATGGATAATAATCACATGGGAAAAATTGAAGAGGTTATTTACCATGGAGATCACATCAGAATTCGAGTTAATCTCTTAGGTAACTCTGAATTTATTCTTAAAGTTCCAAATAGTTCATCTAATTTAGATATTAAATTAGGAAAAGATATTAAGATTGGTTGGAATAGTGATTACGCTAGAGCCCTAGACCCAAAATAGACAAGCTTTCATCACTCCAATTATGTCAAAAACGGGTGTTGACTCTCATTATTGATCTTGTTGTAATCTGTTTTTATAAAAAACGTTTAAACGGAGGAAAAATGAAGACAATTAGTAAATTATTACTAGCCATTTCTTTTGCTATCTCTGTAACTACTTCAGCATTTGCAGTAACTGCAGTGTCTTGGGGTGGAGCTTACACAGAGTCTCAAAAGTTAGGTTATGGAGATCCTACCGGTAAGAAACTTGGTTTAACAATTAACTGGGTTGATTATTCAGGTGGATTATCTGAAATTAAAGCACAAAAAGAGGCTGGCAAAATTACGTGGGATATTATCGACGTTTTTGCTATGGACACTATCAATGGATGTGACGAAGGATTATTTGTTGAATTTGATTTTGATAAAGACTTCCCACCTGCACCAGATGGAACACCAGCAAGTAAAGATTTCTTTACTGCAATGCCAAGTAAATGTGCTGTAGGAAATATTTTATATTCTTGGAATTACGCTTATAACAAAGATAATGTTAAAGGTACTCCAAAGACTATCAAAGATTTCTTTAACACAAAAAAATTCCCTGGGAAAAGAGCTATCTACAAAGGCGCTCTAACTAATTTAGAGATCGCTTTAGCTGCAGATGGAATCAAGCCAGGAAAAGGTGGAAAAAAAATCTATAAAGCTTTAAACACAGATAAAGGTGTTGATAGAGCTATGAACAAGATCAAAGAGTTATGTACAGATCCTAACGGAGGATGTGTATTTTGGTCAGCAGGTGCTCAACCACCAGAACTATTGATGAGTGGTGAAGTTGTTATGGCAACTGGTTGGAATGGTAGATTCTTTAACGCTATCGTTGGAGAAGGTGCACCACTAGTTCAAGTATGGGATGGACAAGGTCTTGACTACGAGTACTTCGTACAAGTTAAGGGTGGACCAAACGATGCTAATGGTAAAGCTAAGAAAGCTTTAGCTATGATGACTAGTACAGAAATGTTAGCAGGAAGTGCGAAATATATCGCATACGCTCCTTGGAGAAAATCTTCTATTGCGATTATGGAAGCAGGAGAGCCTTGGTACAAAGATGGTAAGACTAATATGGTACCACAAATGCCAACTGCACCAGCTAACACTAAAAACTACTTCTTAGTAGATCCACTTTACTGGGCTGATAACGGTACAGAGCTTGGTGAAAAATGGGAAGCTATGAAAGCTGGTCTATAATTTAAGTTTTATTAAACTTAATTATATATTATAATTTAAGGGCGGTTATTTGATAACCGCCCTTTTTATTTATGAGCTCAGAAACAAAACAAATTTTAACAACAGATGGAATTCCTTTAGAGGTAAGTCTTAAAAAAGCTGAAAGAAGAAATAAAATTAAAGCGTTTCTACTTGTAGCTCCTTTGTTATTATTCATAATTATTACTTATGTTTTTCCCATTGGAGACATGCTTATGAGAAGTGTGGATGATAAGATGGTTACTGAAATGCTCCCTAAAACTTTTAAAGCTATGGAAAAGTGGGATGGAAAAGAATTACCAGAGGAAGAAGTTTTTGCTGCTTTTCATTCAGATTTTATAAAGTTAGTGGAGGAAAAACGTGAGGGAAAATTATCTACTCAACTGAATTATACTAAAAATGGATTTAAAAGTATTATTAAAAAATTAAGAAGAAAATCTAAATCTTTTGAAGAAGGGAACTACAAAGAACAAATAATGGCCGTTCACAAAAGATGGGCTAATGTTGAATATTGGCAAGCGATTAAAAGAAGAGCCCCAGCATATACTGGTCAGAAATATTTAAAGGGTATAGATATGTTTAAAAATGAGGACGGACAAATTGTTACCGTTCCTGAGGACAGACGGATCCATAGAATTCTATGGCTCAGAACTTTAGAGATTGCATTTTTTGTAACATTATTTTGTTTTTTAATGGCATATCCAATTGCTCATTTGTTAGCTACTTTACCTATGAAGTATAGTAACTTACTAATGATCTGTGTACTTCTTCCGTTTTGGACTTCATTACTTGTAAGAACCGCCAGCTGGATGATCTTGTTGCAACAACAGGGTTTGGTTAATGATTTCTTTGTTGGAATAGGATTAGTGGCCGATGATAATAGGCCTGAAATGATGTTTAACAAAACAGGTAGCTATGTTGCAATGACACAGATTTTGTTACCTTTTATGGTTTTACCACTTTATAGTGTGATGAAAACTATTTCACCAAGCTTAATGAGAGCTGGAAAGTCTCTAGGTGGAACACCTTTTGTAGCATTTTGGAAAGTTTATTTTCCGTTAACTATTCCAGGTATTGGAGCTGGTTGTTTATTAGTTTTCATATTAGCTATAGGCTATTATATAACCCCTGCTTTAGTTGGAGGAGCTTCTGGCACTCTAATCAGTAATCAAATTGCATTTCATATGAAGAGTACACTTGATTGGAGCTTTGCATCAGCAATGGGCTTAATGTTGTTGACTGGAGTTTTAGCGATTTACTGGGTGTATAATAAATTAGTTGGAGTAGATAATATTAAATTAGGATAAAAGAATGGCCTTACCAAAATATACAGAACCACATTATAGAATTTGGCATTATGTTTATTTGACTATTTGTGCGGCAGTATTCTTTTTTCTTATTGCTCCATTATTTGTAATTTTTCCATTATCTTTTAACGCTGAAGAATTTTTAGTTTTTTCTGACGGCATGAAAAATCTTGATCCTGATGCGTTTTCATTAAGATGGTATAAGGACATGATTTATGGAACCAAAAATCCTTGGGGCTTAGCTACAAAAAACAGTTTTATCATCGCAATTTTTGCAACAATTGGCTCTGTAATACTTGGTACTGTCGCTGCCTTAGGATTAAGTAGCAGACACATGCCTTATAAAGGTTTAATCATGGCAGTTCTAATATCTCCAATGATTGTTCCATTAATTATTTCTGGAGTAGCAATATTTTTCTTTATGGCTAAAGCAGGTTTAGCTGCAACCCATTTAGGTATAATTCTTGCACATATTATTCTAGGCACACCATTTGTAGTTATTACAGTAACTGCCACTTTATCAGGATTTGATCATAGTGTAACTAGAGCTGCAGCAAGTCTTGGTAGTAATCCAGTAAATACATTTATGAAAATTACTCTACCATTAATTTTACCTGGTGTTATTTCAGGAGGACTATTTGCCTTTGTTACTTCATTTGACGAAGTTGTAGTAGTCTTATTCTTGGCTGGATTAGAAAACACAACTATACCAATTCAAATGTGGACAGGTTTGAGAGAACAATTAAGCCCAACTATTCTTGCGGTAGCAACTTGTCTAATTATTTTATCAACATTAATATTAGTGACCGCTGAACTCTTAAGAAGAAGATCTGAGAGACTCAGAGGTATAAATAGATAGTAAGATCATTACATGAAGATTAAGAATGTAGTAGTGATTGGATCAGGAACAATGGGAAGTGGAATAGCTGCTCATTTATGTAATGCAAATATTCCAGTTACTTTGCTTGATTTAAAAACAGAAATTAGTGAAAAAGCTAGAGATAGAATTCATAAGTCTAGGCCACCTTTGCTTATTGATAGATCGAAAATCAACAATATTAAAGTTGGAAATATAAATGACGATTTTGATGTTGTTAAAGATGCAGATTGGGTTGTTGAAGCAGTCGTTGAAAGAATTGATATTAAACATCAGATTTATGAAAAGATATTTAAATCAAGAAAAGATGGTGCGATTGTTTCTTCAAACACGTCATCCATTCCGATTAAAGTTTTATCAGAACATTTATCAGATAAAGAAAAAAAAGATTTTTGCATTACACACTTTTTTAACCCTGTCAGATATATGGGGCTTTTAGAAATAGTTAAAAATGAAAACAATGATCTCAACAAAATCAATGAACTAAAACAATTTTGTGAAATAGAGCTGGGAAAAGGTGCAATTGTTTGTAATGATACACCTGGTTTTTTAGGCAACAGGGTAGGTGTATACGCTATGCAAATTGCTATGACTGAAGCTTTTAAAATGAAGCTTTCAATAGAAGAGGCAGATGCAATTTTTGGAAGACCAATGGGAATTCCAAAAACAGGTGTTTTTGGTCTGTATGATTTAATTGGTATTGACCTGATGGCTGATGTTTTAAAAAGTTTCATTAAAGAGTTACCCGAAAAAGATGAATTCCATGAAGTAGCAAAAGAAATTCCACTAGTAAAAAAATTGATTGAAACTGGTTACACAGGAAGAAAAGGTAAAGGTGGCTTTTATAGAATGAATAAATCTGGAGCTACAAAAATAATGGAAGCAATTAATCTTGAAACTGGTGATTATTCACCTACTAAAAAAATTGATATTAAATCAGATAAAGTAGATCTTAATGGACTAATTGAAAGAAAAGATAAATATGGAGACTATGCTTGGTCAGTAATATCTAAAATTATTAAATATGCGTCTTCATTAGTTCCGGGAATTACAAAAGAATTCAATGATATTGACGAGGCAATGAGACTTGGTTTTAACTGGGCAAAAGGTCCTTTTGAAATGCTTGAAGAAATTGGAGTTAAAAACTTCTTTAATAAAGTTGAAAATTTTAGTGGAAATAGTTTTTTGGAAAATTTATCTAAAACCAAAAATGAGGATTTTTATGGTGAAAGACAAAAATATACGAATATTGAAACCTTAGGAAAAGTAAAGAAAACAGCTTCAAGTTTAGATGGAAACGACTCAGCAAAAATTTACAGGTTTAATGATTATAATATTGTGGAGTTCACCACCAAAGCTAATGCTTTAGACTACGACTCTATGGATGCTTTGAAAAAAGCAACTGATAAACCTCTAATTATAATTAATGAAAGTATGCAATTTTCTGCAGGTGTAAATTTAACTTACACAATGCAATTTGCTGACAAAAAAGATTTTAAATCGATTGAAAAATTTATCAAATATTTTCAAGAAACATGTAAGCACCTAAAATACTCAAAGTACCCAGTAATCTCAGCTCCTTCAGGATTAACATTAGGGGGTGGATTTGAAGTTATGGTTCAAAGTAATTTTGTTGCCTCACATACAAATATTGTAGTTGGATTGGTTGAAACTATCGTTGGATTAATTCCTGCAGGTGGAGGATGTAAAGAAATGTTAGCTAGATGGCTAGAAACTGATGAAGCAAAAAAAGATCCTAATTTTGCACCACTAAAAGTCTTTGATATTATTGGATATGGAAAAACTGCCACTTCACCAGTTGAGGCAGAACCAATGAAATATTTAAGACCAAGTGATAAAAAAATAATGAACCGAAATAGTTTATTAGAGGTTTCTAAAAATATTTTAAGTGCAAATAAAAATTTTAAAGCACCTGAGGAACTTAAATTTAATCTTCCTGGAAAAGCAGTAATAGGAGAGATGGATAAGATTTTGGATAAACTTTATAATGATAAAATTATATTAGATCATGGAGTTCAGGTTGCAAAAGAATTAGCTCATGTTTTGAGTGGAGGCGATACTACAGTTGATAAAACTTTGACAGAAGATGATTTGTTTAAATTAGAGCTTGATGCTTTTATGAGGTTAATTGAAACACAAAAAACTCAAGACAGAATAAAACATACTCTTGCAACAGGTAAGCCTCTAATTAATTAACATTCTTAAGGAATTAATAAAGTCAGGTCTTAGTACATATTGAGATCTATCTAAATATTTTATTTTTTCTAGGGCCTCCAATCCATATATTACTTTTCCTATAGGGGTATACTCTGTTTCGTATAATGGTTCGTCTCTAAGAATTATAAAGAATTGACTATCTTCAGTATTATATCTTTGGGTTCTTGCCAAACCAACACTACCTTTATCAAAATTGAATGGATAATCTATTTCTGAATTAATTGTTCCTAATCCAGATTTTCCAGATCCAATTTTTCCGTAATCTAAATTTCCTTTTTGACCAAACTCCAAGTCTCCTGCTTGAACAAGTGTATCTTTTATTACTCTATGAAATGCAATATCATCATATGCTTCGGCTCTAACTAGTTTTTTAAATCTTTTTACGGCTTTAGGAGAGATATTAGGATAGAGCTCAATTATTACATTTCCACAAGTGACATTTAATATTGCTATATTTTTTGGATTATCAAAAGAAATCTTTTTAGGATCATAATTTTTTACAAACAAACACTTATCTTTTATTAAAAAAAAAGAACCAAAAGAGAATATTGCTAAAATGATTATAAATGCAAAAATTATTTTTTCTGATCTTGATGGTTTTATTTTTTCAATCATAAAATAAAGTTTTGGTCAATTTTTTGAATGTTGGTTTTAATGAAATTAATTTTTTTTTCTAAAATTGGATCAAGATTTTTTAGATTTATTCCCATCATCATATGTGAAAAAACCTCCGCCATATCCTCAGATGCTGTTGATTGTGAGTATTCAGAAAAAAATCCTTTAGTATAATTATAAGTATCTAACCCTAGTTTATCTGTACAAGTAGAGCATTTGGCATATTCAAAATCTTTCATATTAAAATTAGACCAGATTTTTTCATCAAATAATTGTTTAAAGCTATCGTTAATAATATGAAATACTTCATGATGAATTACACGTTCAAAATAATCCTCATTAAATTTAACATCTAAGATTAAAGTTTTCATTATATTATCTGGAATTCCAGCAGTGTTAATTTTTGATATAGATAAATCTTCACACAAAACGATGTATTTAAGATTAATCTTTTTTAAAAATTTTTGGCCATATCTATTTAAATTTTTTTGAATTATTTGATATTTCTGTTCAAGAATTTCTCTCTTTGAGTTATAGCAATTTATATTTTTATTAACTCCTATTGTAAAAGGTTGTTTGGCATATAAGTACCTTAGTTTGTTTGGAGTTTTTATATCGTAGATTTCTAGATTAGGAATCTTTATTAAATTATAAATAGTATCTGCTTGAGCTTGAGTAAAAATAAAAAAAGTTAGTATAATTAATCTTATTAAGTTCATAAATCTATACATAGAAGATATTCCAATTGTAATGAATGTGATACAGTTTTACTGTGAAAAAAAAAAGAAATAAAAATCCAATCCAACCTGTGAGTGGCACTAAAGTACCAAGATTTGCAGGTCCCTCTACTTTTGCAAGGTTGCCAGAGTTAAGAGATGTTGAAAGCTGTGACGTTGCTATTGTTGGTATACCTTTTGATGCTGGAACTAGTTACAGACCTGGTGCAAGATTTGGTCCACAGAGTATAAGGCAAGCTTCAAGACATTTAAGGACCAACTATCATCCAAGTTATGATGTGGAACCTTTTAAAGTGCAACAAGTTGCTGATGCAGGAGATATTACATGTAATCCATTTAATATTGATGAGGCTATTAAACAAATAGAAGTTGGTGCAGAGGATCTTCTAAATAAAGTTGGAGGGATTATCAGTTTAGGTGGTGATCACACAATTGCTTTTCCCTTATTAAAAGCAATAAATAAAATTAATAATGGTCCAGTTGCTTTAGTCCATTTTGATGCACACTTAGATACTTGGGATACTTATTTTGGTGCGCCTTATACACATGGAACACCTTTTAGAAGAGCAAGAGAAGAAAACTTATTCTTAGACGATGCTTCAATGCATGTAGGTATAAGAGGTCCATTATATAGTAGAGATGATTTAAAAAATGATGAAAGTTTTGGATTTAAAATAATTCACTGCGATGAATTTCAAATTGAAGGCACTGACAAAATTGCTGAAAGAATTAAAAAACGAGTGGGAGATAATCCTCTTTATTTATCTATAGATATAGATGTGTTAGATCCAGCTTTTGCACCAGGTACAGGAACACCAGAAATAGCTGGAATGACCTCAAGAGAAATGGTTAATACAATAAGAGGTCTATCAGGTTTAAATCTTATTTCTGCTGACGTAGTTGAGGTTTCCCCTGCTTATGATCATGCTGAAGTTACTTCTCTTGCTGCAGCAACAATTGTTTATGAATTAACTAATTTGTTTGCAAAAAAAAAATGAAAGGTTAACAGTTTGCTATGGAAAACAAAAAAAAATTTTACATTGATGGAAAATGGGTAATTCCTAAAAGTAAAAAAGAAATTAAAGTAATCAACCCTGCAACCGAAGAAGATTGCGCAGTAATATCCTTAGGAAATAAAGAAGATGTTGATTTTGCAGTTAGAGCAGCAAAAGAGGCTTATACCTCTTGGGCTTTTTCCTCAAAAGAAGAAAGAATTAGATTGTTAGAAAAACTTTATGAAAACTATAAAAAAAGGTGGGCTGATATAGCTATTGCTATTACCACAGAAATGGGTGCTCCAAAAGATTTTGCAACAAAACTTCAAGCTGGCACTGGTGCTGCTCATTTAAAATCATTTATAAGGTATTTAAAAAATTTTGAATTTGAAAAACCTTTGGGAGATCATGCTCCAAATCAAAGATTAATTTATGAGCCAAAAGGAGTTTGTGCTTTAATCACACCTTGGAATTGGCCTATGAACCAAGTTTGTTTAAAAGTTATGCCAGCAATAGCTTCAGGATGCACAATGGTTTTAAAACCATCAGAATTAGCACCATTATCTTCGATGATACTAGCTGAACTAATAGATGATACTAAATTTCCTAAAGGAGTATTTAATCTAATCAATGGAGATGGTGCAACAACAGGTGATGCACTTACTAGCCATCCAGATATAAATATGATCTCGTTTACTGGCTCAACAAGAGCAGGGGCTTTAATTTCACAAAATGCAGCCAAAGACTTTAAAAGAGTAAGTTTGGAGTTAGGGGGAAAAGGGGCTAATATTATTTTTAAAGATGCTGATCCAGAAGCAATAGAAAGAGGAGCCTTGAGATGCTTTAGAAACTCTGGTCAATCATGTAATGCTCCTACAAGAATGCTTGTAGAAAAACCAATGTATGATGAAGCAATTAAGAGATTAAAAAAATACACTGAAAATTTTGAAGTAGGTGATCCAAACAAAGACGGAGAACATATAGGCCCAGTAATTTCCGAGACTCAATATAATAAAATTCAAACCTTAATAAAAAAAGGAATAGATGAGGGAGCTAAATTAATTGCAGGAGGACCAGGTAAACCAGAGGGATTAGACAAAGGTTATTTTGTAAAACCTACAGTGTTTGCTGATGTAAACAATAATATGGAGGTCGCTAGAACTGAAATTTTTGGACCAGTATTATCTGTAATGCCTTTTGAAACTGAAGAAGAAGCAATTGAAATAGCTAACGATACTCCTTATGGGTTAACTAATTACATTCAAACCAAAGATCCAGAAAAAGTAAAAAGAGTTGCTAGAAAACTAAGATCTGGAATGGTTGATGTTAACGGTGCAGGTATTGCAGTTGATGCTCCATTTGGTGGGTTTAAACATTCTGGAATTGGTAGAGAAGCTGGTGAGCATGGTCTAGAAGAATTTTTAGAAGTAAAATCTGTAGGTGGATGGAGTTAATTTAAACTAGACTGAGTCTTTAAACCATTAAGAAATTTCAAACATTTTTTTAATTCACTTAATTCAATAAACTCGTCTACTTTATGAGCCTGTTCAATTGAACCAGGACCACAAACAACAGTGCTCATTCCAATCTCTTGAAAAAGTCCTGCCTCTGTTCCAAATGACACCACTTCTCTAGAATTGTCTCCAGTTAAACTTGAAACTAATTCACATGCTTCAGAATTTTCAATACGATCAAATCCTGTGACCTCGCCTATAATTTCCTTTCTTATATTTGATTTAGGAAAAACTTTTTTCATTTCAGGTAAAAGGATATCATTTGCATATTCATCAATTTTTTTATTTAAGAAAATACCATCTTCTTTAACAACTGGTCTTGTTTCCCAATTAATATGACATTTATCAGCTATAACGTTATGGGCTATACCCCCAAATATTCCCCCTATTTGTAAAGTAGAAAAGGGAGGATCAAATATTGAGTCTTTCGGTGCTCTTTTTTTAAGTTCATCTCTTAATTCAATTAATCTAGATGCATATTGTGCTGCAAATTCAACAGCACTAACACCTTTGTGTGGTGATGAGCTATGTCCTGCTAAGCCCTCAAAATAAGTTGTATATTCATAGCAACCTTTGTGAGCATCTATGATTTTCATATTTGTAGGCTCCCCAACAATGCAAATACCATTTTCAACATTTCTTTTTTTAAGTTCTTCAATTAAAATTGGTGCTCCTAGACAAGCAGTTTCTTCATCAAACGTAAATGAGAAATGAATATCTCTATTTAAATTTGTTTTTGCATAAATTGGAGCAAAAGCTAAAGTGCACGCTAAAAAACCTTTCATATCACAAGAACCTCTGCCGTAAAGTTTGTTGTCTTTAATTGTTGCTTTGAAAGGATCGGTGCTCCAACTTTTAGAGACAGGTACTGTATCGGTATGTCCAGATAAAATTATTGGTTTAATACCATTTGTTTTTTTTGCTTTAATAGACGCAAATAAATTTACTCTTTTTTTTTCGCTATCAAAAGTTTTAAAAGAGGAAGCACCAATTTTATTGAGTAAATTTTCACAATAATTAATCAATTCATTATTATCTTCTCCTGAAATAGTCCTAAAACTTATAAGATCTGATAAAATTTTTACCGAATCTTTATATATTTCTTCTAAATTAATTTCTGTACTCATAGCTAATAATTAATATAAATACTGCATTTATGAAAGAAGAAATAACATACGATATTTTTGATAAAATTGATATTAGAGTTGGAACAGTCATTTCAGTAAAAAAAAATGAAAAAGCTAGAAAACCATCGTTAGTTATTGAGGTAGATTTTGGGAATGAAATTGGTATCAAACAATCTTCAGCTCAAATTACTCATTATTACAACGAAGAAAATTTAAAAGGTAAACAGGTAATAGGTGTTTGTAATTTTGCAGAGAAAAATATTGCAGGAGTAGTCTCGCAAGTTTTGATTTTAGGTTCGATTGATAAAGAGGGGAAAGTAATATTGGTTCATCCTTCGCAGAAATCTGAAAATGGTCTTCCAATAGCTTAGTTTCATGCATCCAGAAATTTTATCAATGGCTCTATTCTGGATAGTAGCAGCCTATACTCCAGGTCCAAATAACGTTATAGCATCATATTCAGGTTTTAATTTTGGTATAAAAAAAACTTTACCTCATATTTTTGGCGTTACTTTTGGTTTCACTTTTTTAATTTTTTTATTAGTGATTGGTCTAGTAAATGTGTTCAAAGTTTTTCCAATTATACAAGTTTCTTTAAAATATTTAGGAAGTTTTTTTTTAATTTATTTAGCCTATAAAATTTATTTTTCCAAGATAGATAATGAAAATAAAAGTGAAAATCCTGTGAAATTTATTGAAACTTTTTTATTCCAGTTTTTTAACCCAAAAGGTGTTTTAATTGGAATAATTATTGTTTCAACTTATGTCGATAGTGGAGATTATTATTTTATTCATGCAGCCCAAGTTATTTTTTTTGCATTCATAATATCTCTTAGTAGTATTACTTTTTGGACATTTATAGGTAAATATTTGAGAAAATTCGCGACAAATGAGAAATTTATTAAGTACTTTAATTGTGTTATGTCACTGCTTCTTATTTTAAGCATAATTACTTTTTATATATAAAACATGAAACCGGGAACAAAAAATTCATATAATTCACTAACAGATATCAATATAAAAGGGAAAAGTTTTAAATATTTTTCATTGTCTAAAGCAGAAACAAATGGTTTAGAAGGTATATCAAAATTGCCTAAATCACTTAAAGTTCTTCTTGAAAATCTTTTAAGGTATGAAGATGATTTATCAGTTACTAAAAATCAAATTGAGTCGATAAAAAATTGGCTTAAAGAAAAAAAATCTAAAACTGAGATAGCCTACCGCCCTGCCAGAGTTCTTTTACAAGATTATACGGGCATACCAGCGGTTGCTGATTTGGCGGCAATGCGAGAAGCAGTAAAAGAAAAAAATAAAGATCCAAATACTATAAATCCCTTATCAGCTGTTGACCTTGTAATAGATCACTCAGTCCAAGTGGATCAGTCTGCAAAATCAGACTCTTTTGATAAAAATGTTGAAATTGAATTTAACAGAAATAGTGAGAGGTATTCATTTTTAAAATGGGGGCAACAGGCGTTTAATAATTTCAGGATAGTACCTCCTGGCACAGGAATTTGTCATCAAGTAAATTTAGAGTATTTATCCAAAGTAGTTTGGACTGAGGAGTTTCAGGGTGAGAAATATCTTTTTCCTGATACTTTAGTTGGAACCGATAGTCATACTACAATGGTAAATGGTTTGTCTGTTTTAGGATGGGGTGTAGGAGGCATAGAAGCAGAGGCAGGCATGTTAGGCCAACCAATTTCAATGTTAATTCCAGAAGTTATTGGTTTTGAAGTAAAAAACAAAATGCCCGAAGGAACTACAGCAACAGATTTAGTATTAACAGTTGTAAAAATGTTAAGAGACAAGGGTGTAGTAGGTAAATTTGTTGAGTTTTATGGAGAGGGGCTTAAAAATTTAACTTTAGCTGATCGAGCAACAATAGCTAACATGGCACCTGAATATGGAGCTACTTGCGGTTTTTTTCCTATAGATGATGAAACTTTAAAATATTTAGAATTTTCAGGTAGAGACGAACTCACTGTAAAAATTGTAGAAGAATATGCTAAAGCCCAGGGTTTATGGGCAAGTAATGAAATTGAGTTTACGGATACTTTAACTTTAGATATGTCAACAATAGTTCCCACAATTTCAGGACCAAAGAGACCACAAGATAAAGTATTATTGACAGATGCTTCAAAAAGTTTTGATAAAAGTTTTAATGAAATAACTAGTAAAAAAAATTATTCAGTTTCAAAAGTTTTAAACACAGAATACGAAATTAAAGATGGTTCAGTTTTAATTGCAGCAATAACTTCTTGCACCAACACATCAAATCCAAATGTACTTATAGGAGCAGGGCTACTTGCTAAAAAAGCAGTAGAATTTGGTTTAGAAGTAAAGCCTTGGGTAAAAACTTCTCTAGCACCAGGATCACAGGTAGTTACAGACTATTTAGAAAAAGCTGGTTTAAATATTTATCTAGATAAGCTTGGTTTTAACCTTGTCGGTTATGGATGCACTACTTGTATTGGAAATTCTGGACCTTTAGCAGATAATATAGTTGAAGCTATTCAAAAAGAAAATATTTATGCTGTTTCAGTTTTATCTGGTAATAGAAATTTTGAGGGAAGAATATCGCCACATATAAAAGCAAATTATCTGGCATCTCCTCCTTTGGTTGTTGCTTACGCCTTAGCAGGTCACATGGGTTTTGATTTATATAACAATTCTCTAGGAAAAGATAAAAATGGAAAAGATATATTTATGAAAGACATTTGGCCATCTAACAAAGAGATTGAAGAAACTTTAAAATCGGCTCTAAACGCAGAGATGTTTATTAAGAGATATTCAAATGTTTCAGAGGGGCCTAAACAGTGGCAAGAAATAAGAACAGAAAAAAGCAGTATTTATAATTGGGAAGAAAATTCAACTTATGTAAAAAAACCACCTTTTTTTGATAATTTATCTGACGAACCAGAGGGGTTTAAAAAGATAGAAAATGCAAGACCGTTGTTAATTTTAGGAGACATGGTCACTACAGATCATATTTCTCCAGCTGGAAATATTCAAAAAGAGAGTCCAACTGGCGATTACTTTATGAAACACCAGATTTTACCTAAAGATTATAACTCTTATGGTGCTAGAAGAGGAAACCACGAGGTAATGATGAGAGGTACTTTTGCTAACATTAGAATTAAAAATGAGATGGCCCCAGGAACAGAAGGTGGTTTTACAAAAATATATCCAGAAGAAAAAGTTATGCCCATTTATGATGCTGTTGTCGAATATAAAAAAAGAGGGACTGATTTAGTTGTTGTTGGAGGAAAAGAATATGGAACTGGATCTTCAAGAGACTGGGCTGCGAAAGGGACAAAATTGTTAGGTGTAAAAGTTGTATTAGCGGAGAGTTTTGAAAGAATTCATCGATCTAATTTAATTGGTATGGGAATTTTACCATTACAATTCATTGAAAATATAGATAGAAAAAATTTGAAATTAATAGGTTCAGAGCTAATTACTGTAAACGAAATTGAAAAAGGCCTAAACCCTTCTGATAAAATTACTTTAGAAATAAAATATTCTTCAGGAGAAATAAAAAAGATACAAACATTATGTAGGATAGATACAAAGAATGAATTAGAATATTATAAAAATGGCGGAATATTACAATTTGTTCTTCGAAACATGATTTAAATATGGATGAGGATCTATCAATAATTAATACGAATACCAGAAATGAAAAAATTAAAAATTTTATCATAAATAATAAAAAATTTTTATTAATTTTGTTAATATTATTTTTGGGAATTATAATTAGTTTCTTTGGTTATAAAGAATTTGAAAAATTACAGATTAAAAAAGTTTCAGATCAGTATAATTCAATAATTATTAACCATTCTGATGACACAAAAGACGAAACTACTTTAAAATTGATTAATATTATTAAAACAAAAAATTCAACTTATTCTCCTTTATCCCTATACTTTATTATAGATAATCAACTCATATCAGATCATAAAGACGTTAATGATCTTTTTGATGTTTTAATTAATGAAACTCCTTTAGAAAAAGAAATAAAAAACCTAATCATATTCAAGAAAGGGCTATATAATGCAGATAAAGTAAATGAAAATGAACTTTTAAAAATTTTGCGACCTTTAATTAGTTCAAAGAGTATTTGGAGCTCACATGCTTTATATCTAACGGCTGAGTTCTTTTATTCTAAAAATGAGAAACAAAAAGCAAAAGATTTTTTTAATAAAGTACTTGAGTTAGATAATGCAAATCAGGACATTATTAAAGAAACAAGAAAAAGACTTAGTAGAGATTTGAGTGACTAAATATATTTTACTTGCATTATTAATTTTTTTATCAAGCTGTTCTTTTGATACAAAGTCAGGTTTTTGGACGGATGAAAAAAAGATTGAAAAATTGGCAAAAAATGTAACAAAAATTCTAGAAAAAAAAACAGTAAGAAAAAAAGAATTCAATTCAAACTTAATAATTGATATTAAAAAGAATTTTCCGAACAAATCTAGCGAACTTTTAAATAATCTAGCAATAAAAGATTTTAATAAAGATGTAAATAAAATATCTAAATTCAAATTTTCAAAAATTGAAAATTTTGATCATTTCGAGCCAGAATTGGTCTTTGATGGTAAAAATTTTATTTTTTTTGATGATAAAGCGAATTTAATTAAATTTGATGAAAATTTTAAGATTGTTTGGAAAAAAAATTTTTATTCAAAACAAGAAAAAAAACAAAAACCTATTTTAACTTTGTCTACAATGAATAAAATTCTTGTTGTTTTTGATAATATCTCAAAATTTTATGCAGTTAATATAGACACAGGTAATTTAATTTGGTCACAAACAAACGAAAATCCATTTAATTCTCAGATCAAAATTAAGAATGATAAAATCTATTCAATTGATATGAATAATATTTTGAGATGTATTTCTTTATTAGATGGTTCTGAAATTTGGAAATTTAAGAGTGAAAATATTTTTTTAAAATCACCAAAAAGAAATTCTATAATTATAGATAAAGGTAAAATTTACTTAAATAATTCAATTGGTGATATAATAGCTATAGATGCAGAAAATGGCTCTCTTGTATGGCAAACGCCAACTCAAAGTAGCGCTATATATGAAAATGCATTTAACTTGATTTTGTCAGATTTGGTTGCTCAGGGGGATAGTTTAATTTTTTCAAATAACAGAAACGAGTTTTATTCACTTAGTTTAAATAATGGTCTAATTAATTGGAAACAAGATATTAATTCTAATGTGAGATCAATTTTCTACAATGATTTAATTTTTTCAATATCCAATGAAGGTTATTTTTTTGTGATAAACAGTAAAAATGGAAATATTATAAGAATAACTGATATTTTAAGTGTTTTTGGAGATACAGCTAGAGAAATTATAAAGCCTATCGGTTTTATAGCTAGTTATGACAAGTTAATGCTATCAACTAGTAATGGTCGCCTTCTTACAATAGATATAGCAACAGGAAAAACAGAGTCTATTTCCAAAATTGATAATGAAAAAATTTCTAGACCTTTTGTTTTTAATAAAAAAATCATTTTGGTAAAAAACAATTCAATTATTAGATTAAATTAAATGTTTTTAAGATTACTTGAAAAAATTGGACGGAAAAAAGTTGTTCTTGATAGAGGACCATCTCATCCAAAATATAATGAAGCCAAGCCATGGATGAACAGATATTATGTTCTTTTTAGACATCGTCCTAAATGGTTTCCTTTTAATATACTTATACATGAAATGTTAGCAGATGATCATGGTGATGGAATTCATAACCACCCATTTCCATATATGACTATAATTTTAAGAGGTGGGTATTGGGAAACCGTAAGCTCTGGTAAATACTGGCGACATCGCGGCTACATAGGTTTTAGATCTGCTAATAATCTACATAGAATTGATCTTGAACCAGGTACAAAACCTCTAACACTATTTTTTTGTGGACCTTATGGATTAAGAAAGGGAACAAGATCTGAATACGGAATTGACTTTAAAACAAAAAAATGAATTTGAAAAAAGTATTTTTAAAACATTGTGAAAATAATGTATATGAAATAAATCAGAGACAATTAAGTATAATTGATAATCTTTTAGACTATTATAAAGATAATTTTGATCAATCATTATTAAATAAAATTTTTAAAAAAAATAATTATAGACCCGGTTTCTATCTTGTAGGTGATGTTGGTGTAGGCAAAACTATGATTCTAAATTTTTTTTTTGATCAAATAAAAGTTAAAAAATTAAGACTTCACTTTAATGAATTCATGATTCAATTTCACGATTTTATTTTTAAAAACAAAGATAAAGAAAATACAATAGAGTTTTTTATAAAAGATTTAAAAAAAAAAACCAAATTAATCTACTTTGATGAATTTCAAGTAACTAATATTGTTGATGCAATGATTTTAGGTAAATTATTTAAAAGAATATTTGAAGAAAACATTAAGGTTATTTTTTCATCAAATATTGAGATAGATAATCTTTATAAAGATGGCTTACAAAGAGATCAGTTTATTCCATTTATTAAGATTCTAAAAAAAAATTGTTTTCAAAATGAACTATCAATAATTGAAGATTATCGTTCAAGTAAAAATATAGATTTAGAAAGATTTTTATCTCCAATCAATGAGACAAATAATTTCGTGTTTAACAAGTTTTTTAGAAAACTCACCAAAAACAAAGAAAAAACTTTAAAAGTTTTAGAAATTAAGGGTCGTAAATTAGTAATAGAAAATTTTTATGAAAGAGTTGTTAAATTCAAGTTTGATGAATTATGTGATAGAAATTTAGGATCTGAAGATTATCTAGTTCTAGCTAATAATTGTGACTTTCTATTTATTGAAAACTTACCAAATTTTAATGAATATAATTCAAATCAACAAAATAGATTTATAACTTTAATTGATATTATATATGAAAAAAAAATTCCACTGATGATTACATCGCCTGTCAATTTGGATTTAATAAAATCTTCAAAAAGTTTAAAAGAAACTTTTAAGAGAACAATTAGTCGTTTGTATGAATTAACTTCAAGTAACTATAATTAGATAATGAAACAAGAATTTTTCAATTTAGAAATTAATACGAATGGACAAAAACTTTATGAATTTACTGATAAAGCAATTAATTGGATAAAAAAGAGTAAATTTAAAGATGGTATTTTAAATTTTAATATTCAACACACCAGTGCATCCTTAATTGTTCAAGAGAATGCAGATCCTGATGTAAAAACTGATTTAATCAATTATTTCAACAAGTTAGCTCCAATGGGTGATTCTCTTTATATTCATTCTGCCGAGGGTAAAGACGATATGCCTGCTCATATAAAATCTTCTTTAACAAATAATCAAATAACCTTAAGTATAAGAAATGGAGAACTTTTACTTGGAACTTGGCAAGGACTTTATCTTTTTGAACACAGGCTTAAACCTCAATTAAGAAAGATAATATTTCACTTTTTAGGTAATTAAACTTCTTTATCTGTAAGGGTCGTATGCCCATTGTAAAATAGCTTGTCTTTGTCTTTTTCTACAACCTAGATCACCTTTTTCACAATTTTTTTCAACTGCAAGAACGTGCCTTCTAAAATTTTTCCACCTTTTAATTTGTATTTCATCTACTTGAGGAATTCTTCTACCATTACAAAATCTACAGTACCATTGAAACCAACCAAGAGGATCTTCTTTAAAAATCCAACCTTTTTCTATCCAATGTTCTCTCGACAATCCTGAGACAACTTTAAATCTATTCAAATCTACATTAAATGTTTTACTTATTTTAGCATTTGTAAACCAAGATTTAGGATATTCTTTTATGTTTAATCCAAAATAAGCACCACCAAAAACACCCAACTCCATCATTCTTTTTGGAGTTAACTCTGGTTTAAAAATTTTATAAAAGTCTAAATTTTTTATTTCCTGATTTATTTTTCTTTTCATATATATAATTTCTTATTGATTTATTAATTTTTTGTACATTTTTTCATCTGTATCTCCCTCACAACCGATTAATAAAACATTTGAATTTTTATTTAATTGAATTGTTTTTTTTATTTTTTCATTCTCGCAGCTAGCAATTAAACTTATTACCCCGGGTACAGCATTTTCTCCAGCAATAATTTTTGTGTTGCTAAAACTGGAATTTCCTAGAAGCTTCATAGTTTTTGCAATATCATCATCTGGTAAACTGATACAATATTTTACTGAAGATCTTAAGATTTCCCATGGAACCAAAGATACTTCTCCACAGGACATTCCACCCATTAAACTTTCCCTTTTTATGTCTATTTTTTTTATTGTACCAATTCTAATACTTTCTAAAACACAAGAAGCACTATCTGGTTCAACTACAATAATAATTGGTATAGTTTTTAAATATCTTGCCACTCCTGCAATCATGCCTGCCGCCATTCCACCAACACCTGCCTGTAATATTATATGAGAGATATTATTCTTATTTATTTGTGATACAATTTCTTTCATCATGACCGAATAACCTGCCATTGTATATTTTGGAATAGTCGTATAATTATTCCATGCTACATCTTGTACTATTTTCCAATTATTTTTTGTTGATTGTTTAATACATTCAACTAATGAATTTTCGTAATTACCTTTTACCTTAATTACATCAGCTCCAAGTTTTGCCATGGCCTGTTCTCTAGATTCAGAAACATTTTCGCTGATAAAAATTTTACATTTTAATCCTAATCTTTTCGCACCCCAAGCAACTGATCTACCATGATTACCCGCTGTAGCTGTAGAGACTATGATATTTCTATTTTCTTTGGCTATTTTTTCTACCGCATAAGCTCCACCTAATGCTTTGAAAGATTTAAGTTCAAATCTTTTACTTTCGTCTTTATAATAAATTTTATCGAGATTTAACTCATTTGACAGTTTAGTTAGTTCCTCTAAAGGGGTTGCAGAATAACCGTCCCATCTAGAAATACTGAGATATGCGTCATCAATATCTTCTTTTGATAGAGAGTCTAAAATTTTATTTCTATCAAAGGAAAAACTTTTATTCTCAATGAATTCTGTATATTTCCACAAGTGTTTATTAGATTGAATAGTCATAGATTAATAGTCTAGCGTATTATCGCTTTCTAACATAGTAATTGATTTGTGCTTTAATTCTTTAATTTTAAAACTTCAAAGATTAATATATCTAACATAGAAAAATTATGAAAAAAATTTTAATAATTGGCGGTGGTGCTATGGGTTCAGCTTTCTCAATTCCGTGCTTAGAAAATAAAAATAAAGTTACAATTACCGAGCCATATAGTAAGGTTTTTATAAAAAATCTTACGTCTAAAGATAAGTTTCATTCGGCTCTAAAAATGAAATTGCCAAAAAAACTGAATTTTAGGAAATACTCCAAAGACTTGTTGAAAGAAAAGTTTGACCTAATTGTAATTGCCCTGAGTCTTTCTGGGATTGATTTTATAGGAAAAGAATTAAAAGATCTTAAAATTAAAATTCCAATTCTTGTCCTTACAAAAGGTTTAAAATATGAGAAAAAAAAAGGAAAAATTTTAACAATTTCAGAAAAACTTAATAAAGAATTTAAGATAAAAGATATTTCAATTTTAAAAGGACCTTGTCTAGCTAAGGAATTAGCAAAAAAAAATCAAACAAGTGTAATTATTGCTAATAAAAATGTTAATAAAGCGAAGAAACTAGGAAATATGATCTCTACTAAATATTATCTTATTGAGTATTCTAAAGATACTGTTGGAGTAGAAATTAGTTCAGCTATAAAAAATATATACGCTATGATAATAGGAGCTGGTCAAAGTTTAAATGCTGCATCAAATTTATTTCAAAAATCAATTGTTGAAATGAAATATTTAATTAAATTTTTTAAAGGTGATGTAGAAACTATTTTAGGACTAGCAGGTATTGGTGATTTATATGTAAGTGCTGCAGGAGGAAGAAATAGTAAAATGGGTAGTTATTTAGGAAAAGGATTTAAATTTGAAATTGCAAAAAAAAGATTTATGGCAAAAGATACTGTTGAAGGAGAGCAATTAGTGCAAGAAATTGCTCCATTTGTTCTAAAAAAAATTGACAAGAAAAAAATACCTTTAATGATTAATTTGATCAAAACTATTAAAGACAACAAAAAATTAAATATAAAAGTTTAAAATAAACCTTCTGTTTCACCTTTTTTATTTAATCTTATAGTGTCAGCAGCAGGAACTTTTGGTAAACCTGGCATTGTCATTATTGAACCGCAAACAACTACTATAAACTCTGCTCCTGAAGATAATCTTACCTCTCTAATTGGTATTTCATGATTTGATGGAGCACCTTTAAGCTTTGGATCTGTAGAAAAACTATATTGTGTTTTGGCTATACAAACAGGCAAATGACCGTAACCATTATCTTCAAAAATTTTAAGCTGCTCTATGATTTCTCTACTCGCAGTAATATTACTTGCTTTGTAAATTTCCTTTGCGATTAATTCAATTTTATTCCATAATTTGAGAGTATTTTTATATAGAAAATTAAATTTTCCTCTTTTTTTTTTGCAAATTTTTACAATTTTTTTTGCAAGATTTGTAGCACCTTTTCCACCCTCAGCCCAATGTTTACATTCACTCACTTCAACATTCATTTTTTTACAAAAATCAAAAATTACTTTTATTTCTTTTTTTGTATCTAGTATAAAATGATTAATTGCAACTATTGGCTCTAAACCAAATTTTTTTATATTTAAAATGTGTCTCTCTAAATTCACCAAACCCTTTTTTAAGGCGTTGATATTCTCTTTTTTTAAATCCTTTTTTTCAACACCTCCATGCATTTTTAAGGCTCTAATTGTTGCTACAATTACCACACAACTTGGAGAAAGACCTGCTTTACGACATTTGATATTTAAAAACTTTTCTGCTCCAAGATCTGCACCAAAACCTGCTTCAGTCACAACATAATCAGATAGTTTTAATGCTGTTTTAGTAGCTATTATAGAATTACAACCATGAGCAATGTTTGCAAAAGGGCCACCATGAATTATTGCAGGATTATTTTCAAGACTTTGAGTTACGTTTGGTCTTATCGCCTCCTTCAACAAAACTGTCATTGGTCCTTCAGCTTTAAGATCTTTTGCAAAAACTTGTTTACCTTCTTTGTTGTATGCAACAGTTATATTACCAATCTTTTTTTCTAAATCTTTCAAATCATTGGAAAGACAAAAAATCGCCATTACTTCTGAAGCTACAGTAATATCAAAACCATCAATCCTTTTAAAACTTTTTGCAACACCGTTTGTATTAATATCAATAAATCTTAAAGCACGATCATTCATATCAATTACTCTTTTCCAAACTATTCTTTTGTCATCAATATTGAGATTGTTGCCCCAGTAAATATGATTATCAATCATTGCTGACAAAAGATTATGTGCAGATGTAATTGCATGAAAGTCTCCAGTAAAATGAAGATTAATTTGTTCCATAGGAACTACTTGTGCATAACCCCCACCAGCTGCTCCACCTTTCATTCCAAATGAAGGACCAAGACTAGGTTCTCTCAAACACACAATTGATTTTTTTCCAATTCTATTTAAACCATCATTTAATCCCACTGAGGTAGTAGTTTTTCCTTCTCCGGCTGGTGTTGGAGTTATAGCAGTTACTAAAATTAAATTACCATCTTTTTTTCTCTTGAGCTTATCTAGGAATTCAAAATTAATTTTTGCGATATGTCTTCCCATAGGACTAAAAGCACTACTCTTATCTGGCACATTTATTTTTTTTAGAATCTTAGCAATTGGTTTCATTTTAGCTTTTCTTGCTATCTCTATGTCTGATTTAATCTTGTTCATTAAGAGTATTCTTTAATTTATTAAATTTTCTGATTAGTATCCTTTTTTAAACAATTTGGAAATATAAAAATTACTTAAACTTATCTATTTCTAGTAGCTATATATACCCCAGTTGAGGCAATAAAAAATCCAATAAGATCTAAAGTTGTTAAAGTCTCGTTCAAAAAAAACCAAGCCATGAATGCCGAAGTTGGGGGTATCAAAAAAAATACAGACACTGTTTTACTTGCTGAATTTTTTTTTATCAGAAACATTAATATAGTAAATGCACCAAATGAGACTAAAAAGATTTGATGACTAATAGCGAGTAAAAATGTTTGTGTAAAATTAATATAAGGTTTTGAAAAAAAAATTATTATTAATGTATGGAAAATACATCCACCAACCGCCTGATAAAAGTTACTTACTGGTAAGGGTAAATTATTACTCAGTTTCTTTTGCCAAATTGTTGAAATCGTAATAGAAAGTAATGCTACTATGGTTGCGACTAAACCCAATAAAGGAATACCTAATCCAATATCCCAACCTAAGACTAAACTTGCACCTCCAAACCCAAGCAAAACACCTATCCATTGGTTAGTAGAAACTTTCTCATTTAAAATAGGACCACACAAAGCATTTGTTAATATAGGTTGAAGGGTAACTATTAATGCAGCAATGCTTGTTGGCATACCAATAGAAATAGAATAAAAAACGCCTCCTAAGTATAAACCATGAAATAGAATTCCACTAAAAACAGACTCAAGTAAATTTTTTTTGTTTATAATTATTGAATGTTTTTTAAAAATAGAAAATAGATAAAAACCAAGAGCAACAAAAAAAAATCTAAAAGCTAAAGCCGAAAAAGGATCACTATTATCAATAATTGGCTTGGTTGTTATAAAAGCTGAGGACCAAAGTAATATAAAAATTAAAGTAAAAATTCTGGTCATTTCAGGTTTTATAGAATGTTTATTCTTACATTAGTTTGTTTAATCTAGTTAAATTTATTAATGAAAATATGGCTTTTAAATACTACCTTGAGTTGTATACCTAAATGATTAAGATTCGAATTGAGCATGATTAATAAAAAAACAATTTCTGGATTATTTATTTTAAATTTATTGGTGGGATGCACTTCACCTACTGCTATGTTAGCTCCTGCTTATACCATGTCTTCTTCAGGAAGTATTTTGCAATCAGGGTTATCTTATGGATCTAATAGATTAATAATTCAATACACTGGAAAAACCCCAATAGAGAATTTAAAAGATGTTAATTTGACAAAAAAAAAAGAATCAAAAAATATTGAAAGAAACACTTTAGAAAGTGAGGATTTTTATATACTTGTTAAAAATAAAATTGAAAAAACAAATAGTATTTTAAAACTAATCAATCAATAATATTTAAAATCAACAAATTAAGCTGATCAGTTTCTTTACACCATAATTCATAACTCTCACATACTCTCCAAAGATGATCAAATGCTCGTTGAGAAATCTCTAAAGGAATATTATTTTTGGTATAATATAAGTCTGGAAATTGAATTAGCTGTTTCATCATCATATCTTTTTGAACCCTAAGCAGTCTTAAAGTTTCTTCAGGAATCTTATTATTTGTTTTTTTATCAATAAAATTATCTTTTTCTAAATTTTTAAACCATTGGTCATGAAATTTTCCGTTACTTATTTCTTTATACAATTCAGATCCAATAAATCTTTTTATAGCATCAGTATTTGAGAAATCTAAATTTCCTTTTTTAATTTCACAGATTTTAGAATATATAATTTCAGCAACATGTAACACATATGGCCTTTCTTTTGATTGTAACATTAATTATGGTATTTTTTCATTGCAGCATTTGCTAAAATTAAATTAGGATCTAAAAATATTTTAGAAGATTTAATTGTTTTGATTGATTTAAAAGCAAATATTGCAATTGGTAACTCTGTACACCCAAGAATAATCTTTTTACATCTTTTTTTTTTCAAATAATCAATGGCAGGCTTTATGATCCTATTAGCTTCTTTAACTTTTCCCATTTTTACAAGTTTGATTGCTTTATTTACTGAATCATTTTGAATGTGAGAATTTGGCAAAACTAGTCTGTAACTTTTATCAAAAAAATTATGATAAATTCCAGTTTTAAGAGTACCTTCTGTTGCAAGTAAGCCAATTAATGAATTTTTTTTACATTTTTTTTTTGTATAATCAAAAACTTCTTTCGGCATATTTATTATTGGTAATTTTATCTTTTTCTTTAAGTCGTTATACCAGTAGTGAGCAGTGTTACATGGAATAACTATAAATTTACACTTACTTTTTTTAAGCACCTGACAACCAACGATTAAACTTTTTAAAACTGAAAAATATTTTCTTTTACTTTTTTTATTTATTAATTTATTAGAAATTTTTCCTGTATGAATGCCTATTGATTCAGGTCTTCCAGGAATATTAGATTTATTGTAAAGTAAGAACAAAGGATAATCCTGATCAATTTTACCTCTATATAAAACTGCTAACTTATTACAAAAGTCTAGGCCTGCTTGTGTTCCCATTCCACCTAGAATTCCAATCATATAATTTATTTTATTTTTTGCTTTTAGGATACTTTATTGGCTATAAAAATAAATCAATTCTAAATTTCAGAATCGAGATAACTTATAGCCAATAAATGATATTGTGAGAATTATGCAGTTTTTAAGTTAACTGCTGAAGGACCTTTGGGACCATCTTCAACATCGAAAGTCAAAGCTTGACCCTCATCTAAACCGTTCATACCAGCGTCTCTTACAGCTGAAACATGTACAAACACATCTTTTTCTTTATCTTCTCTTTCAATAAAACCAAAACCTTTGGTAGGATTGAACCACTTAACTTTTCCTTGTAGACTCATATTTATCTTCTTATTTATTTGTTATTTAATTTATTACTTATAATTAAGTAATTCTAGCTTTCTTCATAATTTCTAGGGTTTTGTCAACAAAATTGATAGCTCTAGACAGTTTTTTATATCAATTGTTGTTTATCTGTTTAGTTAAATAAATGGAATTAACGTCATCCTTATAATGTGCAAAAGGTTTACAAGACTTAAAATCACATCTTTTGAATAATTTTCTAGCTGGTATGAAAAAATTTCCTGCACCTGTTTCAATACTTAATCTTTTAATATTTAACTTTTTTGCTTCATTTATTAAATGGTCAATAACTTTAATGCCATTACCTTTGTTTTTGAAATTATCGTGTATTCTGATAGATTTAAACTCACCATGCTCTTTGGTTAAAAATTTTAAGGCACCACAACCAAATAACTTTTCATTTTCCCAAAGACTCCAGAATTTAATTGAGGGATCTTTTAATCCTGGTATATCTAAAACATGAGCGCTTCCCTCAGGCGAAGCAGCTCTTAATTCAATAAAATGTTTTGTTAAAAGTTCATTTACTTCAGGATGATTAAAATTACCCTCTAAAGATTTCAGCATTTATTTCAAAGTAGTTATATGACCCATTTTTCTTTTTTCCTTTATTTCTTTTTTTTGGTAATCAAAAAAAAATTCTTTATCACTTAATTTAAGATTTTGTCTATAAGGTTCAATTTGCTTCCCAATCAAATTTTGCATTTTTGCATTAGATATTTTTTTTAAGGGAATTTTTTCAAGAGAACAAACTGCTCTAATATGATTTTCAAATTGACTTACGTTAAATGCATTAATGGTAAGATGACCAGAATTATGAACTCGAGGAGCAATCTCATTTACATAAAGGTTTTCATTTCTATCTATAAAAAATTCAACACATAAAGTGCCAATATATTTTAATTCTTCTGCAATTCTAGTAGCCCAATCTTTAGATTGGTCAGCAATTTGTTTACTTACTTCAGCTGGTATCATAGATTGTTTAAGAATTTGGTCCTGGTGGGTATTTTCTATTGGCTCGTATATTTCAAAATTATTAATACCAAATCTTGTTACAATAACAGAAATTTCTTTTTTAAGTTTTACTAATTTTTCTAAGATATATTCTTTTGAGAAATCAATATTAAGAGAGTTTAAATCCTCCATTTTTTTTAAGGGATATTGTCCTTTGCCATCATAACCCATAGTTGTTGTTTTCAAGATACCAGGAAGGAAATCACCTAATGTTTCAATATCGGTTTTCTTTTCAATTGAAACATATCTTGTAGTTCTAATGTTGAGCTTATTAATGAAATCTTTTTCAGCTAATCTGTGTTGAATAAGTCTATTTACTGATGGTTTTGGTAAAACAGATTTTAATTTATTCATTTCATTAAGTGTTTCATAAGGAATATTTTCAAATTCATAAGTTATTACATCAGCTTTATTTACAAATTCTAAAATTTTTTTTTTATCATCATATCTTCCGAAGATAAATTCATCACAAAAATTTTGAGCTGGAGCATCAAAATCATCCGAATAAATAATTGTATTGATATTTAATTTTTTAGCTGCTTGAGAAAGCATACTACCCAACTGTCCACCTCCAATGATACCCAGATTTTTTTGTGACATATGTATTATTTAGGATTTTTCTTTACAGATCTTGTTTGTGATAATCGCCAACTATTTAGTTTTTTTTTAACAATTGGATTATTATTAGCAATAATAGAAGCGGCTAACAAGGCAGCGTTTATTGCTCCATCCTCACCTATAGCTAAAGTACCAACAGGAATGCCTTTTGGCATTTGTGCTATTGATAACAAACTGTCTAACCCTTTAAGTTTTTTACTTTCGATGGGAACTCCTAAAACAGGAACTGATGTTAGGGCAGAAATCATGCCAGGTAAATGTGCAGAACCGCCTGCGCCAGCAATAATTACTCCAATACCTTTTTTTTCAGCAGAACTTGCAAAATCATACATTCTTGCAGGAGTTCTGTGAGCAGAAATAATTTTGGTTTCCAACTTAATACCCATATTCTTGAGGATTTTGACACCTAATTTCATTGTTTTATAGTCAGATTGACTTCCCATGACTATTGAGACTTTAAGATTTTTATTTTTTTTCATGATTATTAAGCTTAATCTTTATTTCAAAAATGAATAAAGATTTCAATAAAATAAATAGTATTTAAAAAAACATATTGGTATGCTTTATGATTATTTACCAATATGAATTATAAAATTGACAATCTCCAATACTGTAAATGGTCAAGAAAAATTTTTGAAATTAATAGGGAGGCAGGTCTTGATGCGATTCATGTAACAATTGTTTACCATGAAGATTTTAATGAACACTTAAACGAGATCCAAAAATGGAAAAAATATTTCAAAAACAATTCAGATTTAATTTTTTTAGGTAAAAGTTTTAAAGACATTAAAAAGGCAAATACTGAAAACAAAACAGCAATTTTTTTTGGATTTCAAAATTGCTCACCAATAGAGGATAATATTGAATTAGTTGAAAAAGTTCATGAGTTAGGGTGTAGATTCATGCAACTTACATATAATAACCAATCTTTATTGGCTACAGGTTGTTATGAAAAAAATGACAGTGGAGTTACTAATTTTGGTCGTGAGGTTATTAAAGAAATGAATAGAGTTGGTATAGTTATAGACATGTCTCATTCAGCAGAAAAAAGTACTCTTGATGCTATTGAAATAAGTGAAAAACCAATAGCAATAACTCATGCCAACCCATCTTTTTGGCACGCCGCAAAAAGAAATAAATCCTCTGAATTATTAAAAATTTTAAATGATAGTGGAGGGATTTTAGGGTTATCACTATACCCGCATCATCTTAAAAACAGTACAAACTGTACCCTTGAGAATTTTTGTGAGATGATAGCAAGAACAGCTGAGATAATGGATATTAAAAATATTGGTATTGGTTCTGATCTTTGTTTAGATCAGCCAGATGAAATTGTTGAATGGATGAGAAATGGGACATGGAGTAAAGGTAAAAATTTTGGTGAGGGTTCAAAAAATAAACCTGGATTTCCCACACAACCAAAGTGGTTCGAAGATGCCAGAGGATTTAAAAATTTAGAAAAAGGGTTAAAAAAGGTTGGATTTTCTGATGATGAAACTAATGGGATACTAGGAAACAATTGGTATAACTTTTATAAAACTATTTAAAAATGAATCTTGAATTACGTGACCCTAACATTATTATGAAGCTTTCGAGGCTTGGTTCATTTCATCAATCTAGATTGTCGTTTTTAAGAAGCTTCCTAAATGAGTTTAAAGATTGGAATTACAAAAGAGATTTATTTGATTTAGATAAATATGGTTTTGGAGTAGCGGTCTATTCATTTAAAAAGAAAAAAAGAGTTTATTCTTTAATATGTTTTGCAAATAAAATAGATGATGTAGAAAGATCAGACAGAGTAATAGCAACAAAATGGGATGCTGCTTTTACATTGCATGATGGCATTCCATCTAAACAAGATATTGTGAGACTAAAAAGCCAAGTACCAAAACAAGAAGTTGGAAGATTATCATATAAAGAATTAACTTTATCAAGAGCCAATAAGTCAGTTAGAGTATTTAAACATGTTGTAGATAGCTTAAGTGAGGGTGTTCAACCAAATTTAGACTTATTAAATAAAGTTGGTTACCTTTATAGAACCACAGCAGTTTATGGGTCAGGTAAATTTGGATTAGCAGATCGTTTTAGAATAAAAAATAGGAAAGAGATAAATGGTCCTTTCAGATTAGAGATGATGTTAGTTTACCTTGTAAGACAATTTACATTTGACCAAGTGAACCATGTTGCAAAAAATAAAAATCTAAAAAAAGCAGTAGAGCTCGACCCAAATATTTGCAAAAGTCTTGGTATAGGTAATTCAACAGGTTTGGGTATGGCACCTTTTATAGTAAATCATCCTACTTTACTTAACAATTGGATCATGTGCAGAGAAACTGCATTAAAAAAAATAAGGGAAATAAAAAAAGTCAAAATTAAAGATAGAGATTTATTTAAAAGTTGTGTCAGAAATTCTATTAAGAATATTACTAGTTGGAACACTGAAAGTGAATATCAATTAAAGAAAATTAAATCTTTATTGAAGAATGTAAAAAAATTTTTAAATTTTATTGAAAAAAAATTTGATTTTACCGAAGAATATCCATTTAATAAAATATATCTGTGGTTAGAAAGAGAAACCTGTGAAGAATGTATAGAATATATTGTTTCTATTATGATGGAACCATTTGATGAAATAGTAGAACCTCTTATTAAAAAAATGAGCTCAGATGAGGAAAGATATTTTAATATTCCTACTGACCGATCGGTAAAAGAATTAAGAAAAATTTTAGAAAAAAAATATACTAATATTTTAGAGATAAATTTCAAAAAAGAAGAAAATTTTAAAAAATTTTGGTTTATCTCGAAAAACAAAGAAGAACCTAGGCTTGCAGATCGTTTTGAGGAACCGGGTTCTGAACTAGAACAACCTCTTGCAATAGCTAGAGATATAAAAAAATTGTATGAGAAATTGTTGATGACTAAAGATGATTTTACTATGGATCAATTTTTAATTGATAATTCGGATTTAAGACATGTTGTTAGAAGAGCATTTATCGTTGAAAAATTTCCATATTCTGAAATTCAAGATAACACAATTGGTGAGAACTTGATGCCTATAGATATGTTAAGGCTTAAATTATCTTTTTTTGGTGCGTTAAAATTCGATCCTAGATCAGATAAATGGCTGCGAATTTGTATGTTTCAAGGGGCACCATTACCTAACGAATTAAAAAATTTTGACAAGCAGTGGGTATATAATTCTAAGTTATAAAGCTATGAAATCTTTAAGTGAAATAGAAACCACTTCCAAAAGAGCCAGTCGTGGAGTTGGTTTTTCTTGGGGCATAGCTGAAGAAGTTGGAAAATGTGTTAGATTATTAGAATTATTCGGTCTTCCAGGTATTAAGAATTTAAATAGATATTATCAAAAAAAAAATAAAGAAAATTTTGATGATATAAGATTGATTAATAAAAAAAATACATCTAACAAAAATTCTTTATGTCCAATTAGTCTAGGGATACGTTTTCTAGATCAAATTAGAAAAATTGAAAATTATAATAAATGTTTATTCAAGAATGTAGCATATCCACTATTATTATTACCTTTTTTAAGTAGATCTTCAGAAATAATTGGAAAAAAATTATTAGTAGTTTTGGATAGATATGAATTTTTATTAAATTTTAACATAAATATATCGTCAAACTCGTTAGAAAAAGAATTTCCATCAAAAGCAAAAATTGTTAAGATTTTTTTTTTAGATAATAAAGATAGTTTTACTGATTATGATTGGAAGAGTCTTTACAAATTATCAGAAAATACTTTTGTTGAGGAAACTGATAGCTTAAAAAAAGGAGCAGCAGGAGCTGGGTTAAACGATAATGATTGATGATAAAAATACAAAGGAAGAAATTAAAAAAGATTTAAATAATATTTGTGATGAGTGCAAGACTGAAGATGAAAGTGTTACTCAAAATTTAATTCTTACCAGCTATAAGATATGCAAATCCTGCAGAATATCGAAAACAATTTTTCCTCTTTAGATATTATTTATTGGAAGAGTATTCATTCTACTCATAACAAAAGATATAGACAAAAAAGCTATTATTAAAAAGGATAAAAATACAATTCCAAAAGATTTAAAGTTTGATTTAAGGTTTAATATTTGCTTGGTGGATATTATCAAAGCAGCAAAAATCCAAAATTGAGTTAAGAAAATTATTGGTATCATCAAATCTGGAGTAACTGCAAAAAATCTTAAAAGTCCAGGTGCATGAGCAAAACCAACTGCAGTAAGTACTTTTTTAAATGGTACTTTAGTTTGTTTGTCTGGAAATATTTTCACGCCTATTACAAATATAAAGATTGCCCAAATAAACCAAGTAAGTATTGCAGTTAGTCCTGACATAGCAACAGCAGTCTTAATAACTGTATTAGCAGCAACTGCTCCAGCTATTCCATCTAAAATCATTATTAGACCAGCAAAATATATAGATGCTTCAGTGAAATTTTTATTATCACTATAAAGCGACTTATCTAATTTGATAGACTTAAAAATTATATTAATGAATTCACCAAACATTTATTTTTTTTTATTTTTTTCTTCTTTGTAAGAAACAATTAATGGAAATATTATTAAAGCAATAACTATTATAATGCAAATTGCAATTAAGAAACCTTTACTCATCTTAAATTAGATAGGGGAGCATTAAGTGCTCCCCTGATATAAAATTAACCTTTTACTACTTCCCTAGTATTTGCATTAAAAGATTCTTTAAATGGAATATCAACTACTACAGCATCGACCGGTGCCCCAGGTTTTTCTGTATACTTTTCTGGTAGATGGATTTTATATTTAGTTCCAATCTTACCTTTAGGAAATCCATTTGGATTTAATGTTCCGTCAAATGGCACATATCCCATAGCGATATTAGTTTTCTTTTCGGGGTGATACCATGGCGAAGTAACAAAACCTACTGGTTCACCTCCATCAGCATTTGAAATTAACCAAAAATCAGGCGCGTAGTCTTCTATGGGTTTGCCACCAAGTTCAAGACCTACTAATTGAAGTTTATATGGTTTTTTTCCAGACTTTAGTTCATCCTTCATTTTTTCAAGAGCAGCTTTACCCACGTAGTCTGCTTTTTTATTCCATTCACCCTTTCCTGAAAGAGAAACTTGATAACCTAAATTACATTGAAAAGGATTATGTTGTTGATCCATATCCTGTCCCCAGGAAAGAATTCCTGCTTGAATTCTTCTATGGTGAGCAGGTGCTATAACCATTAGATTATGTTTTTTTCCTGCTTCTAAAACAGCATTCCACATATCTTCAGCATACAATGTTGCATCCCTTAGATATATTTCATATCCTGCTTCTCCTGAGAAACCAGACTGTGAGATAACACAACTTCTCCCACCAACTTTGACCTCTGCTAAACCATAAAAGGGCATATTATCAAAATCAACTTGATCTCCACAAAGATCTTTCATAAGTGATTTTGATTTTGGTCCTTGAATTTGAACTGGACAAGCATCAATTTCTTCAACAGTACAATTAAATCTTTGATCAGCATTAACACCCTGAAGATACATTCCAATATCAGAATCGGATAAAGAAAACCAAAATTCATCTTTTGAAATCCTTAATAGAATCGGATCATTCAATACTCCACCATAGGCATTACACAAAATAACATATCTTGCCCTCATTGGTGAAATTTTAGTTGCATCTCTTGTAATAACGTAATCTGTAAATTTTTCTGCGTCAGGTCCTTTAACTCTTATCTGTCTTTCTACAGCAACATTCCACATCGTTACGTGATTTACAATCGCATCATACTCAACCATTGCTCCACCATCCTCTGGTTTTACATATCCTCTAGGATGATAAATACGATTATAAACTGTAGCTCTCCAACAACCTGCTTGCATTGATAAATGCCAATAGGGTGATTTTCTTACTCTTGTTGAAATAAGCATTTCAACTTTAGTTGGTCCACTTTGTCTTAAATTGTATGGAACTTCGCGATCAGATTGATCAACAGAAGTAACATGCTTTAATTTAGTATAGTCAAATTCTTTAGACATAACTATTCTCCTTCAACCACTTGTTAGTTTCCTTCAAGCCGCCGAATGTATAAATGTGGAAGAAATCAGTATGAGATTTAACTTTCCCAATTAAATCATTAGGGTCTTTAGGTTTCAGTAAATCTAATGCCTTAGTAAAATTAGATTTAAGAAAGTTTAGGGAATTTTTTGCTCCAACAATATTAGCAAATTTTATTAAGCTAGATATTTTCAGAGGGCCAGTAATTCCAACATGAACTGGTATGCTTTGTTTAGATATGAAATCAATGATAGGCTGAGGGTCCATTAACCACTGGGTTACAATATAGTCAGCATAAGGCTTTTTATCTATCATAGCTTTTTCTAAATTTGAATCGGATATATCAGGACTCCCCTCTGGGTGTCCAGCGATTCCTATCTTCATTTTTTCAAAATAACCTGTCTCTAAAAGTTGAAAAGAACTATCAAATTTTCCTGCTGGTTCTCTACCACCTCCAATTATTAGTGCCTGTTTGACTCCTCCATCTTTGCATATAGATACATAATCTTTTAGCTGATTTTCGTCCAACATGGATCTGGCAGGAAAATGGGGGACAGGATTAAATCCTTTTTTAACAAGCTCTAAAGCTTTCCCAGCAGTTTCCTTATAATCACCACCTGGCAACATAGTTATATAAACATCATTTACTGGAGGCAATGTATCAATGTCAGTATTAGGACCTATTTCTAGAGAAAAGTTCATTTTTTAGATCATTATCTTTTTTGAAAAAGCTGTCAAAGAAATTCAGCTTGATAGAATCGATTTTTATTGCCACAAACTGTAAATGAAAATAATTTTAATAATGGGATTACCTGGATCAGGAAAGACAACTTTAGCAAATGAGCTAGCTCCAATGTTAAATGCAAAAAGGTTAAATGCTGACGAGGTAAGAAAAAAGGCTAACGATTGGGACTTTTCAGAGGAAGGAAGAAAAAGGCAAGCAAAAAGGATGGCAGATTTTGCATTGAAATTAAAAGAGGACGGAAGTTATGTGGTTGCAGATTTTATATGCCCAACACCTGAGGCTAGAAAACTATTTCCAGCAGATTTTATAATTTGGGTTGATACAATTAAAAAGGGCAGATTTGATGATACCAATAAGATGTTTGTAAAACCTGATAAGTATGACTTTCATGTTACTTCACAAGATGCTAAAAATTGGGCACCAAAAATACTTAAGGAGATAAAATAATGGCTTATAAATGGGACAATAAAAAGCCAACAGCTCAAATGCTTGGTAGATGGCAACCTTTTCATGATGGTCATTACACATTATTTAAGGAAATAATAAAGAAAACAGGTCAAGTTTGTATTCAAATTAGAGATGTTCAAGGTGTTGATGACAACCCTTTTGATTTTGAAACTGTTAAAAAAAATATTGAAGATAAATTAAATCCAGAGTTTGAAGGTAGATTTGAAATTATGTTAGTGCCAAATATCACAAATATTTGTTATGGAAGAGGAGTTGGTTATAAGATGGAAGAAATTGAGCTTTCTAAGGAAGTCCAAGAAATTTCTGCTACTAAAATAAGAGCCAAGATGAGAGAAGAGGGTAAACTTAAATAATTCCCAATGAATATTAAAGTACTAAAAAACAAAGATATAGCCAGAGTGATTATTAATGAACCTAAGACTTATAACTCTTTATCTTTTAAAAATTTAAATGATCTAATTAAAGAATTAAAAAAACTTGACCTTGATAAAAAAATAAAAGTGATAATTCTTGAAGGAGCTGGGAAAGGGTTTAGTGCGGGCCATAATTTAAAAGAAGTTAGAGGTTTGAAAAAAAGAGAGAAATACCAAAAATTATTTAACCTTTGTTCAAAATTAATGCTCCAAATCGTTGAAGGAAAAAAACCTGTAATTGCTAAAGTACACGGTGCTGCTTATGCTGCTGGATGTCAGTTAGTAGCAAGTTGTGATTTAGCCTACAGCACAAAAGATGCTTTATTTGCTACACCAGGTGTTAATATAGGGTTATTTTGTAGTACTCCAATGGTAGCTGTCAGTAGAAAAATTAGTAGAAAACCTATGATGAAAATGCTTTTAACTGGCGAACCAATAAAAGCAAATTATGCAAAAGAAATTGGTTTGATAAACGATTATTTTTCTAAATCTAAATTAAATAGTGAAGTTTTAAAAATTGCAAAAAAAATTGCATCTAAATCCAATCTTACAATAAAGATTGGAAAACAAACATTCTATAAACAATTAGAAATGCCATTAAGGAAAGCTTACGCTTTTACTAGCAAAATGATGACAGTCAATATGATGGCAATGGATGCAAAAGAGGGAATATCTGCATTTCTTGAAAAAAGAAAACCAATTTGGAAAAATAAATAATTGTGGACCTAAAAAAAATTTTCTCTCAATGCAAGTCTATTGCAATAATTGGAGTTAGTAATGACCAAACAAAGGCATCTACTATTGTAATGAAATATATGCAAGAATATGGATTCAAAGTTTTTCCTGTTAATCCATCTGCTAAAGGTCAAAAAATTTTAGGTGAAGAGGTGTTTGCAAAAATAACTGATATCAAAAGTTCAATTGATATAGTAGATGTTTTTAGACCTTCTAGTGAAGCATTAGAAATAGCAAAAGATACTGTGAAGATTGGAGCTAAAGTTTTATGGTTGCAATTAGGGATTAGAAGCAATGCCGCAAAATCAATTGTTGAATTAAACAAGATTGAATATATTGAGGATAAATGTACTAAAGTTGAGTATGAGAAACTTTTTAAAAATGAATAATCCAAAGTATTAAATTATTAATGTGAAAAAAATATTTCTTATTTATGGTCACTATAGTGACAAATCATTTAATGCAGCAATAAAAAATACTTTTATTAAAACTGCTGAAGAAAATGGACATACTGTAGATAGTATTGATTTATACAAAGAAAAATTTAATCCAGTTTATGCAGGTGAAGAGCCCGATAATATTGTTTTAGATCATCGAGAAAGAATAGATGCTTGCGATACAATAGTATTGATTGCTCCTATTTGGAATTTTAGAATGCCAGCAATAGTAGAGGGATGGATAGATAAGGTATTAGCTCCACCTTGGGCATTTAAGTTTAAACAGCTTTGGGGGAATTATGGATATCCAATAGGAAATTTAAGAAATAAAAAGGCTATTATTTTTTGCACCTATGGATCACCTCGATTGGCAATAACAACGTTCTTTCTAAACTTACCAATTAGAAGACTTAAAAGAGGTGTTTTTCACATGTGCGGCATTTATAATATCAATTATAGAAGATATTTTGCTGTACCATTTGTAAGTGATAACAAAAGAGAAGAATTCCTTGATGATGTTAGAAAAACTGCGCTTAACGTTTAGTCTATTTGTTTTTTTATTAATTAATATCACCCCTACAAAAGCTGACTTAAAAATTCCAAATAATTTAATTTTACCTGCAGATGTAGTTAAAATTCAATTAATTGGATTAATGGAAAATGATAAAGATTTTAAAGATAGCGGAATTGAACAAACTTGGAATTTTGCTCATCCAGATAACAAAAAAATTACGGGACCTTTACCAAATTTTAAGATGATGATTAAAGGCAATTCCTACAATATGCTTTTAAATCATTTAAGTCATAAAATTAAAGAACTTGGAAGCAGTGATAAGCGAGCTCAATTTGAGGTTACAATTTTAGATAAAGATAAAATATATCATAAATTTAATTGGCAAGTTGAAAAGTATACAGTTGACGGTCCTTTAAAAGACTGCTGGTTAACGACTGCGGTTTCTAACCCAATCCCATTAGGAAGTTCAATTTGATATCCACAGATACAATTTTGTTTCGTTATGAATGAAAATTTAGTAGGAATCGCATAATGAAATCTAAAACAAAAGTTGTTGTAGTAGGTGGTGGAGTTGTAGGGGTTAGCGCACTTTACCATTTAGCAAAAAAAGGATGGTCTGATGTAGTTCTTGTTGAGAGAAAAGAATTGACCTCAGGTTCAACTTGGCATGCCGCTGGTTTATTACCACTTTTTAATATGAGTTATTCTGTGGGACAACTCCATAAATATGCTGTTGACCTTTATAAGAAGTTAGAAGATGAAACAGGAAAAAATGTTGGATTTAGTGTTGTATCAAATATTCGTTTAGCCAGTACAAAAGATAGAATGGATGAGTATCATCAGTATGCAGGAGTAGCCAAAACAATTGGTGTAGACGTTAAATTTTTAACTCCACAACAAGTAAAAGAAATTTGGCCCTTATGTCATACAGAAGATTTAGTTGGAGCTATTCAACATCCAGAAGATGGATATATTCAACCAGCTGATTTAACACAGGCACTTGCAACAGGTGCAAGAAATATGGGAGCTGAAATTTATAGAAATACTACAGTCCTAGCAATGAAACAAAATAAAGATGGCTGGATTGTTGAAACTGATAAGGGTTCTATTGAATGTGAACATATAATTTCTTGCTCAGGAAATTTTGCGAGACAAACTGGAGAAATGGTTGGACTAGATATCCCAGTCATACCTGTCGAACATCAATACATTGTAACAGAGCCTCATCCTGAAATTCAAAAAAGAAAAAAAGAAGGTCTTCCAGAAATGGGAGTTTTGAGGGACAGTGATAGCAGATGGTACATGAGAGAGGAAGCGGGCGGATTAATTTTAGGTCCTTACGAAGATGGTGCACCAGCTTGTTATGTAGAAGGACCATCAAAAAATTCTGAATATGAATTATTTCAAGAAGATCTTGATAGACTCGCACCTCACATTGAAGGAGCAATTCACAGAGTACCAGCTTTTGGTGAAGTAGGTGTTAAAAAAGTTTACAATGGAGCAATTTGTTATACACCTGATGGTAATCCAATTGTAGGTCCTGCTTGGGGATTAAAAAATTTTTGGATTAATGAAGGTCATAGTTTTGGAATTACCGCTGCTGGTGGTGCCGGTTGGCAACTTGCAGAATGGATAGTAGATGGCGAGCCTACTATCGATATGTTAGGTGTTGAGCCAAGACGATATGGAAATTATGCAACTAAATCCTATTTAAAAGCAAAAAATGAAGAAGCATACAGTCATGTTTTTATTACTCATTATCCAGATGAAGAAAGACCAGCCGCAAGACCATTAAGAACATCACCATGTTATGAGAGAATGAAAAATCTTGGAGCTGTATTTGGTCAAAAATTTGGTTGGGAGAGACCAAACTTTTTTGCAACTGACGGGATGGAGCAGAAAGATGATTGGTCGTTTAGAAGATCAAAGTGGTTTGATGCCATTAAGAAAGAGTGTCAAAATGTAAAAGAAAATGTTGGCCTTTTAGATATGACTGCTTTTGCAAAATGTAGAATTAAAGGACCAAAATCTGAGGAGTTTTTAGATTATTTAGTAGCCAATAAACTACCGAAAAAAATTGGAAGAATTGGATTATGTCATGCACTAAATACCAAAGGGGGTGTTCATTCAGAATTTACTATAATGAAAGAATCTGAAAATAGTTTTTATTTAGTATCAGCCGGTGCAAATTTAAGATTAGATCACGATTGGATACAAAAGTGGATGCCAACTGATGGTTCAGTTATATTCGAAGACTTATCAAATAGCACTGGAGTACTCGTTGTAGCTGGTCCTAAAGCAAGAGAATTAATGCAAAAAGTTTCAACAGATGATTTTTCAACTGAAAACTTTAAATGGTTAACTGCAAAAAATGTTAATGTTGGATACGCTCCAGTTAATGCTATGAGAGTTAACTTTGTTGGTGAGCTGGGATGGGAACTTCATCATCCAATTGAATATCAAAATCATATATTTGATAAGTTAATGGAAGCAGGAAAAGATTTAGGAATTAAACCTTTTGGAATAAGAGCCATGAATAGCTTGAGACTTGAAAAATCTTATAAATTAGTTGGCACGGAACTATCCATTGAATATTCACCCTACGAATCTGGTTTAGATAGATTCATCCATCCAAACAAAGGTAATTTCATTGGGCTTGAGGCACTAAATAAATGGAGAGAAAAAGGGTTTGATAATAAATTAGTAACTTTAGAAGTTCATAACACAACGGACTCTGATGTTTTGGGTAACAATCCCATCTATAAAGACAATAAAGTTGTAGGAAGAGCTACTGGTGGTGAATATGGGTTTAGACTTGACAAATCAATAGCACTAGCAATGGTTAAACCTGACTTAGCTAATGTCGGAGAAAAACTTAAAGTTGATATATTAGGAAAAATGTATGAGGCTACAATTTTAGAAGAAAGTCCTTACGATATTGAAAATAAATTATTGAGAGCTTAATGAAAATTTTAGTCGCAGTAAAAAGAGTTATTGATTACAATGTTCAAATTAGAGTTAAAGAAGATAACTCAGGTATTGTTACTGATAATGTAAAGATGTCTACCAATCCCCCAGATGATAACGCAATTGAAGAGGCGGTAAAGATTAAAGAGTCTGGTAAGGCAACAGAAGTTGTGGCTGTTTCAGTCGGAGAAGAGAAGGCTCAAGAAACAGTAAGAAAAGCATTAGCTGTTGGTGCGGATCGAGGTATACTAGTAAAAGCTGACGGAGTTATAGAACCGCTAGCTGTATCTAAGATTTTACAAAAAATTGTTGATAAAGAAAAACCAGATTTAGTTTTTATGGGTAAACAAGCTATAGATGACGATTGTAATCAAACTGGTCAGATGTTAGCAGCATTATTAAGTTGGCCACAAGCAACTTTTGCCTCAAAAATTGAAGTTAAAGAAAAATCATTGGAAGTTACCCGAGAAGTTGATGAAGGTCTTGAAACTATTGAAGTCCAAATGCCTTCTATAGTTACATGTGATCTAAGATTAAATGAACCTAGATACGCCTCTTTACCTAATATAATGAAAGCGAAAAAAAAGCCAATCGAGCAAATAAATGCCTCTGATTTAGGTATTGATACAAAACCTAGAATTGAGCAAATAAAAGTTGAGGAACCACCTAAGAGGAAAGCTGGGATTAAGGTCGCAAGTGTAGAAGAATTAGTTCAAAAATTAAAAAATGAGGCTAAAGTTATATAATGTCAGTTTTATTGATAGCAGAACACAATAATAAAGAGGTTAAGCCATTTACTTTTAACGCAATTTCAGCTGCTTCTCAAATTAACGAGGATGTCCACGTTTTGGTAATTGGATCGGGTTCTGATGAAGTATCGAAATCTATATCTCAAGTTCCTAATGTAAAAAAAGTAATTCACGTAAATAGTCCAATCTATGAAAATTACTTAGCTGAAAATTATACTGCAGTTGTTATTAAACTCGCGAAAAATTATTCACATGTTGTTTGTTCGGCAAATACTTTTGGAAAAAACTTAATGCCTAGGGTTGCGGCTTTATTAGATGTTTCACAGGTAAGCGATATTACAAAGGTTATATCAGATGATACTTTTTTAAGACCAATTTATGCTGGCAATGCTTTTGCTACTGTAAAGAGTAATGATAAGATTAAATGTGTAACAATTAGACCAACCTCATTTGACCCTGCTCCTACATCTGGAGGTTCAGCTGAAATAGAAAATAGTGAAGCAGAAGAAACATCAGAAATATCAAAATTTATTAAAAAAGAAGAAATAAAATCTGATAGACCTGAACTTGGGACTGCAAGAGTGGTCGTATCAGGTGGCAGAGGAATGCAAAGTGGAGAAAACTTTAAACTAATTACTGCAGTAGCAGACAAACTGAACGCTGCGATTGGGGCTTCTAGAGCAGCAGTTGATGCAGGATACATAACTAACGATCATCAAGTAGGACAAACAGGTAAAGTTGTTGTTCCTGATTTATATATTGCCGTTGGTATTTCTGGAGCTATTCAACATTTAGCAGGTATGAAAGAAAGTAAAGTTATAGTAGCAATCAATAAAGATGGAGAGGCACCAATATTTAGTGTTGCAGATTATGGATTAGAAGCTGATCTTTTTGATGCTCTTCCAAAGTTCTTAGAAGAATTGAACAAATTAAACACTATACAAAAATAGTAAAATCTGTAAAAAATTATATTATGTCCAGAGAAACAATGGAATATGATGTTGTTATAGTGGGTGGGGGACCATCTGGGTTATCAACAGCTATTAAGCTAAAACAACTTGATGCAAACCTAAGTGTTTGTGTATTAGAAAAAGCATCTGAAATAGGTGCACATATTTTAAGTGGCAATGTTTTTGAAACAAGAGCATTAGATGAATTAATTCCAAATTGGAAAGAGTTAAACTCTCCGATTAAAACTAAAGTAAGTAAAGAAAAATTTTTATTTTTAGGAAAAACAAGATCAATAAGTTGGCCAACTTGGCTTTTACCGTCAGTCCAGCAAAATCATAAGAATTATATTATTAGTTTAGCAAATTTATGCAGATGGCTTGCTGAACAAGCTGAAACTTTAGGCGTTGAAATTTTTCCAGGATTTCCTGCTAGTGAAATTTTATACAATGAAGACAGTTCAGTAAAAGGAGTAGCAACCCAAGATATGGGAGTTGATAAAGAGGGAAATAAAAAAGATAGTTTTGAACCCGGTATAGAACTTCATGGTAAAGTAACTGTATTTGCTGAAGGATGTAGAGGTCATTTAGGTAAAGAATTAATTCAAAAGTATGATCTTAGTAAGGGAAAAGATCCTCAACAATATGGAATAGGATTTAAAGAAATTTGGGAAGTTGAGGATAAAAATCATCAAGAAGGCCTTGTGATGCATACTGCTGGTTGGCCTTTAGATAACAGCACATATGGCGGAAGTTTTATTTATCATGCTGAAAATAAGCAGGTATTCTTAGGTTATGTAATTGGTTTAGATTACAAAAATCCTCACTTATCGCCGTTTGATGAATTTCAGAGATTTAAAACACATCCAGCTATAAAAAAAATAATTGAGGGTGGTAAAAGAATTTCATATGGGGCGAGAGCATTAATTGAAGGTGGATTTCAAAGTTTACCAAAAATGTTCATGCCAGGAGCATTATTGGTTGGATGTGATGCTGGTACGTTAAATATGCCAAAAATTAAAGGGTCACACACAGCTATGAAAAGTGGAATTATCGCAGCTGAAACAATTATCGAAAATTTAAAAGAAAAAAAAGATCTTTCAGTTTTTGAAGAAAAATTCAAAAAAAGTTGGTTGTACGAAGAACTTTTTAGAGCGAGAAATGTTAAACCAAGTTTTAGCTGGGGTTTAATTTTAGGAATAATATTTACTGGGATAGATCAAATTTTGTTTAGAGGAAGATTACCATTCACATTAAAACATAATCATGCAGACCATGAGACATTAAAACCTGCAAATGAAATGCCTAAAATTGATTATCCTAAACCAGATAATATTATTACATTCGACAAGACAACCTCAGTTTATTTGACTGGAACTAATCATGCTGACAATCAGCCAGTTCATTTAAAATTGAAAGACCCAAAGTTACCTATCAATTATACTTTAGAAAAGTTTGATGAACCTGCTCAGAGATATTGTCCTGCAGGTGTTTATGAAGTTCAAAAAGAAAATGACATTAACAAATTTGTTATTAATTCTCAAAACTGTATTCATTGTAAAACTTGCGATATTAAAGAGCCTTCTCAAAATATAACTTGGGTGACGCCTGAGGGTGGGGGTGGTCCTAAATACGGAAATATGTAATTAGGATAAGTCGATTGCAAACTTTTTTAAAGTTTCAATAGGTAAAATTTTTAAAGTATTTTCATGAGTTTTTTTTAAAAAAATTGGGCATCCTTTCCCAGCCTCAACAGCTTTAGCATACCATGTAGCACAAACACACCAACCATCGCCATCTTTAAGTCCAGGAAACCCAAACTCTGGATGAGGAGTTATTAAATCATTTCCAGCTTCTTTACACCATTCCAAAAACTCAGTTGTAACTTTAGCACAAACTGTATGTAAGCCATGATCATTCTCATCTGTATTACAACAACCATCTCTATACCAGCCAGTTAAAGGATCTAAAGAACACTCCTCTAGATTTTCACCTAGGACATTTTTTTGTTTTTTACTCATTTATATTTTTGTTGGATTGGGTTGATCTTTATAAACTTTTTCAGGATCAAACTTTTTTTCTTTTTCGGTAAATTTCATTTTAACTTCTCTACCATTATCAATTGGACCTAGAGGAATAGATCTATAAAAACAAGAACGATAACCAACATGGCAACTAGATCCTTCTCCAATGTCTACGGTTAACCATATAGAGTCTTGATCATCATCAATTCTTAGTTCAGTAACTTTTTGAACAAAGCCACTTGTTTTACCTTTGTGCCATAATGCATTTCTCGATCTGCTATAATAATAAGCTTCTTTTGTCTCAATGGTTTTTTTTAGAGCTTCAACATTCATATATCCGTGCATCAAAATTTCTTTTGTTTTTGAGCACATTGTAATAACAGGGATGAGCCCATCATTATCAAATTTTGGTGAAAGAAGATTTCCCTCTTCAATTTCAACTACATTTTCTCTTTTTTTGAACATAAGGGGTAATTATGTAGCATATATATAGATATATTAAATATTTTAAAAATACATATTTATAGGTATAAAACTCTCCATGAAATTAGTTAAAGATATAGATAATAACGAAAATTCAAAAAAAATTTCAGACAAGGAAGCTGAGGAAGCTTTCAAAACAATACTATCTTGGATGGGTGAAGATCCTAATAGAGAAGGTCTATTGGAAACTCCTAAGAGAGTAGTAAAAGCTTTTAAAGAATATTTTAAGGGATACACAGAAGATCCAAAAAAAATTTTAGATAAAACCTTTGGCGATGTAGATGGATACGATGATATGGTTATTCAAAAGAATATTTCAGTTCAAAGTCATTGTGAACATCATATGGCACCAATTATAGGTAAGGCTCATGTAGCTTATATTCCAAGAGAAAGAGTGGTGGGCTTAAGTAAATTAGCAAGAGTGGTTGAGGTATTTTCAAAAAGATTACAAACACAAGAAAGACTTACTATGCAAATTGCGAATACCTTAATGGAATCTTTGGATGCAAAAGGTGTGGCTGTAACTATCGACTCAACTCATCAATGTATGACTATGAGAGGAATTAAAAAAGAACAAGCAACAACCGTAACTAATTATTATTTAGGTCAATTTAAAGAGGATCTTAGTTATCAAAATAGATATTTGAGATTTATCAGTATATCAAAAGATTAAAGTGCCAGATCAATTCAAAGCATTAATTCTAAATCAAAAAGGTGAGGAGTTTACCAGAGAAGTAAAATCTGTAGACAAAAGTTTTTTAAAGCATGGCGACGTAACAGTTAAAGTAGACTACTCAGATCTTAATTTTAAAGATGGTATGATTTTAAAAAATGGTGGAAGATTAGTTAAAGAATTTCCACATATCCCAGGAATAGATTTTTCTGGAACGGTTTTAGAAAGTAGCAATTCAAAATTTAATGAAGGTGATGAAGTAATTTTAACAGGATTTAGAGTAGGTGAAATTTTTTATGGAGGTTACTCTCAAATTGCTAAAGTTGATGGTAATTTTTTAGTTAAGAAGCCAAAAAATTTAACAAGTAAACAAGCAATGATACTTGGAACAGCTGGATTTACTTCTTTGATGAGCGCATTTGCAATTAAAGCAAGAGAAGAAATTTTATTAGGAGAAAAAGTTAATAATGTTTTAGTTACAGGCGCAACAGGAGGAGTTGGAAGTGTTGCAGTAATAGCATTAAACAAAATGGGATATAACGTTACTGCAGTCACCGGAAAAGACTCTAAAGCAGATTATTTAAAATCATTGGGTGCGAAAACAGTTGTAAATAGAACTGAATTTGACAAAGATCCTAGACTAATTGATAAAGCATTGTGGGACGGTGTAGTGGATACAGTAGGTGGAAAAATATTGGCGAATGCAATAGTTCAAACAAACTCAAATGGAATTATAGCTGTTTGTGGAAATGCAAATACTAATGAGTTAAATACAAATGTAATACCATTTATGCTTAGAGGAATTAAACTATGGGGAATGGACTCTGCAAACTGTAGTATTAAAAGAAGAGAATTTATTTGGAGTGAAGCTGCAAACTTAATTGATTTTAGTTTATTAGAAAAATCTATTCAAACAGTTAGCTTACAAGAATTGATTGAAACTTACCCTAAAATACTTAAAGGTGAAATCTCAGGAAGAGTTTTGGTCGATTTAAATAAATAATGGATTGGGACAAATTAAAAATTTTCCACGCAGTTGCAGAAGCAGGTAGTTTTACAAATGCAACAGTAAATCTTAATCTTAGTCAATCAGCTATTAGCAGACAAATTCAATCCCTAGAACAAGATTTGAAAGTTCAATTATTTGAGAGACACGCAAGAGGTTTAACACTTACTGAAAATGGTGAATACGTATTTAAAACAGCACACGAAGTTATAAGTAAACTGAAGGAAGTGGAAACTTCTTTAGGTGATCAAAAAAATAAGCCTACAGGAAAGTTAACTATTACAACTGTTAGAAGCTTTGGGACTCACTGGTTAACCCCTAGAATTGAGCAATTTATGCGTTTAAATCCAGAAATAGAGATTGAATTAGTTTTTGATGATAAAGAGCTGGATTTGAGTACTAGACAAGCCGATATTGGTATATTCATGAGAAGACCAAAACAGCTTAATTATATTCAAAAAAAATTAGTGGATATAAAGTACTATATATATGGCTCAAATAAGTATTTAGAAAAACACGGAATGCCAAAAACAATAGGTGATTTAAATAAGCATAAATTTATTTCTTTTGGAAAAGGTGCGCCTTCACCGGTTTATAATCCAGACTGGGCTTTAAAACTTGGTATGCACGACGGTAAAAAAAGAAAAACTATAATGAGAGTAAATAGTGTTATGGGGTTACTTTTAGCTGTAGAAACTGGTGTTGGTTTAGCTGCTTTACCAGAATATTTAGTAAGTGATTCAAGTAAAGTAATTAAAGTCCTGCCAAAATCTGAAGGACCGATTACAGAGGCTCATTTCGTTTACCCTCAATCTTTAAAAAATACCGCTAGAGTTCAAGCTTTTAGAAACTTCTTATTCAGTAAAATAGGCGACTGGAAAGCCTAATCCCTGCGACATTATTGAGATTGATAATCATTATCATTGAGAATAGTAATCATTTTCAATCTAACAAATGCGGAAAAAAGGGTAACTTATGAAAAAAATAACAATTTTTGCTTTAATTACATCTTTATTTTTATCAACTTTAGCAGTTGCTAACGAAGTAAATGTATTTAATGCAAGGCATTATAAAGCTGATGCAGAACTTTATTCCAAGTTCACAAGTATGACTGGAATTAAAGTTAATTTAATTAATGGAAAATCAGGAGCTCTTGAAAAAAGAATAATTGAAGAAGGTGCTGATTCTTCTGCAGATCTTTACATTACTGCTGACGCAGGAAGATGTGGTGCTATGGATGCAAAAGGTCATCTTCAAGGTGGCTTAACATCTGCAGCTATAAAAGCTGCTGTTCCAAAAAGTTTTAGAACAAGTAAATGGACTGGAATAGCAAAAAGAGCTAGGATAATTTATTATTCACCAGAAAGAGTTACTGGTGCTGAATTATCTGGTATGTCTTATGAAGGTCTAGCTGATCCTAAATGGAAAGGAAGATTAGTAATAAGAAAATCTAGCAACATTTATAATAAATCTCTTGTAGCTTCATTAATTGAAAATAATGGAAAAAAAGCTACAGCTGAATGGGCAAAAGGAGTTGTTGCAAATATGGCTAGAGACTCCAAAGGAAATGATAGAGCTCAGATCATGGCAGTAGCTGCTGGAGAAGCAGACATTGCTGTGGCTAACACTTATTATTTAGCTCTAATGTTATCTGGTAAAAAAGGTGCAGAGCAACAAGCGGCTGCTAAAAAAGTAAAAGCTTTTTTTCCTAACCAAAATGGTAGAGGAACGCACATGAATGTTAGTTGCGCAGCTTTAGTAAAAGGTGCACCTAATAAAGATAATGCTGTTAAACTTGTAGAGTTTTTATTAACTCCGCAATCTCAAGAGCATTTTACTAACAATACATTTGAGTTTCCAATGATTGATGGTGTTTCACCAAGTCCATTAGTAGTAAATAACTTAGGATTAGATTTTCAACAAGATATGAAAACTAAACTAGCTTCTTATGGAAAAAATCAAGCTGCTGCATTAGAGGTAATGACAGCTGCTGGTTGGAAGTAAGCAAATAGTGACTGAGAAAACAAAATTTATATCTGATATTGATCTAAATAAGTCTTCCAGCGCATGTTCCCCATGCAGGCAGGAGTGTGAAAAAATCAATAAAAGAATAAATAAAAAGAAACTTGAGGAAATTGAACCGAAGGAAGTACCGCATCTTCTTAAAGTGTTTAATTTTTAATTTTCTTTAGTGTGTCCATTACGGATGGGGATTTGTAGTGGACACATAAATATCATACACTAGTATATAAATCGAATATGTTTAAGAATTTAAATATTTGGTTTTTATCGTCATTACTAGTTTCTATATTTGTACTGATTCCAATTTTAACAGTATTCTCTAGTTTTTTTGAAGACACATCTAATTATTATCAAATTTTAAAAAACACTTTCTTATTAGAGTATATTACTAATTCTCTAATTTTATTATTTTGTGTGTTGATTTTTACATTTTTAATTGGAACTGGCACCGCATACTTAGTATCCTTTTTTGAATTTCCGTTAAGTAATTTTTTTAAATGGGCACTTATTTTATCTTTTGCAGTTCCACCCTATATTTATGCTTATTCATTAACAGCTTTCTTTGAAAATTATGGCACAGCTTTTACAATTCTTAAAAACTTATTTGGAGATGCAAATTATAATAGAAACATTCCAAAGTTTGATGGAATGTTAGGGGCAATAATGTCGATTACTTTTTCTTTATATGCTTATGTGTATATATTATCTAGAGCGTCTTTTTTATATCAATCACAGAACTTAATTGATCTTGGTAAAAATCTTGGATTTTCAAAATTTAAATCCTTTTATAAAGTTATATTACCAGCTGCACGACCAGCTATTATTGCAGGATTATCTCTTGTAGCAATGGAAACTCTAGCTGAGTTTGGAGCAGTAGATTTTTTTTCAATTAATACGCTTACAACTGGTATCTATAATTCATGGATAACATTTGACGACTTAGCTTTTGCAAATAGAATATCATCGTTTTTGCTTCTGTTCATATTTTCATTATTTATTATTGAAAATTTATCTAGAAAAAAAGCAAAGTATCACTTCAATGCTAGAGGCGGATTTAAGCAAAAAGAAAAAATTAAACTGAATGGCAGACAATCTTTTTTAGCTTTTACCCTCTGTTTCTTAATATTTTTTTTTAGTTTTATATTTCCACTAAGTCAGATGTTGTATTGGACATTAAAATTTCCAGAAAATTTGTTTGATTTGCAAATTATTGATCTTTTATTAAACACTATTTATTTAACATTATTATCTAGTCTATTTTTAATTGTATTTTCTTTAATTTCAAATTATGGAAATAGAGTTACAAAAAATAAAACTTTAAATATTTTATCAACTTTGTCAATTTCAGGTTATGCTATACCTGGAGTTATATTAGCTATAGCATTTATCACTTTTATTGCATGGTTTGATAATAGTATAATCAAATCTTTAGGATTTACTTCAATCAAAAAAGTTTTTATTGGCTCCATCCTTGGTTTAGTAATAGTTTATTTTATAAGGTTTTATTCTTTAGCCTTTAATGGAATAAAGTCAGGATATGAGAAAATCAATATTTCTGTTGATGAGAGCGCTTACTTATTAGGCTACTCTAAAAGAAAAACTTTTATGAATATTCATGTTCCTTTTTTGAGAAATTCTCTTTTATTCATAATTATTTTAATCTCTTTAGAAATAATAAGAGAATTACCTATTACATTGATTTTAAGACCTTTTAATTTTGAAACTTTTGCAACTACAGCGTATATTTCTGCATCTGAAGATCTTTTAGAGGCTGCTGCAGCACCTTCATTATTTTTAATTTTAATTGCCTCTTTATTCATTATAATTACCTCAAAATATATTTTAAGAGAAAATAATGAGTAAAAATTTTTTTGAGGTTAAAAATGTTGACTTTAAAGCTGGAGGTAAAACTAAAGTAGCAAATGTGTCTTTTGCTATTGAAAAAGAAGGTGATGTTATTTGTCTTTTAGGTCCATCAGGTATTGGAAAAACTACTATTTTAAGAACTATTGCGGGTTTAGAAAAAATTAACAAAGGCTCAATAGAACTTAAGGGAAATGTATTATCTTCAGAAAAAAAAAATCTTGAGCCAGAAGAAAGAAATATATCTCTTGCATTTCAAGATAATAGTTTATTTCCACATTACTCTGTAGAAAAAAACATACTATTAGGTGCAGAAAGAAATAAAGATAAAAAAAACGATCAAGTTAGTTTTCAAGAAATTATAGGGTTATTAGATATTTCTTTAATATTGAATAAATATCCACATGAAATTAGTGCAGGTGAAGCACAAAGAGCCTCTCTAGCGAGATCTTTGGTAACTCAACCTGATTTACTGTTATTAGACGAACCTTTATCAAATATTGATCAAAGTTTTAAAGAAGAAATCCAAGAAAAATTAAAAAAAATATTAAAGAGCTCGAAGATTACCACAATAATCGTTACTCATGACTCTTATGAAGCTTTTTATTTAGGATCCAAATGTGGGATAATTTTAAATCAAGAACTTAAACAATATGATGATCCATATAATGTTTATCATTTACCCAATTCTATTGAGGTTGTTAATTTTCTGAACAGAGGAACTCTTATTCCAGCAGAAGTGACGAGTCCAAAAAGTTTAGAAAATAAGGATCTTGGAACAATTACAGGTAATTTTTTAAAGCCTTTTCCAATAGGCTCAAAAGTAAAACTTTTAGTGCAGCCTGAAGACCTACATCATGATGATAAAAGCAATTTAAAATTTGAGGTGGTTGATAGGAAATTTAGAGGAACTAATTTTATTTATACACTTAAAACTCCAACTAACACGCTTATTCCAGTTTTTGTTCACTCACATCATATTCATCAACACGAAGTTGATGAAAAATTTGGTATTAAAAGACCAATTCATATTGATCATATAGTTTGCTTCTAATAGAAAGCCTTTTATAAAATGAAAACTAATTTACAAGTTTTTTGCAAAGGTATCGTTGATGTAAGTCCATTTATGATACCAGTAGTTCCATTTGGATTAATATTTGGAATTTTAGCTATAGATATTGGTTTTAGTCCTCTAGCTACAATGGGAATGTCGCTAATAATTTTTGGTGGTGCATCACAAATAGTTCTCATTCAACTTTTTTCTGGTGGAGCATCTTCACTTATAATAATTAGTTCGGTTGGAGCAGTTAATTCAAGGCACCTACTTTATGGTGCAGTCATCTCTGAACATGTTTCTGATTTAAAATTGATCTGGAAAATTATAATTTCATATTTTTTAATTGACCAAGCTTTTGCTCTATCAAATCAATACTTTAAAAAAAACCAAGATAAAAATAAATATTTCCATTTAATAGGTGGTGGAGTTACTTGTTGGGTAATTTGGCAATCATCTACAGTTTTGGGTATTATATTGGGCGAAAGTATACCTGAAAAACTTGGATTAAGTTTTGCAGTACCTTTAACTTTTTTAGCATTATTAGTAAATGATTTTAGAAAAATCATAAATGTTATTGTTATGATAACCTCAGGTTTAATTGCTACTTTAGGGTATGATTATATTCCTTATAAAGCTTATGTTATAGTGGCAGCATTAGCTGGACTATGTGTTGCTTTGATATTAACAAAAAATAAAAAAAATTATGACTGAATGGGCTTTAATTATTTATTGTGGCCTAATTACATTTCTCACAAGGTTTTCTATGGTTGCACTTCTAAAAAAAGAAATGTTTAACGATAGAGTAAGGGAAGTTTTGTCTTATGTCCCTACAGCAATTTTTCCTGCAATTATATTTCCAGCTATTTTTTTAGATAACTCTGGGTCAATTTTAATTGAAGACAATCCAAAAATTTTAGCAGCAATAATTGCAACTGGTATAGGTATCTTTACAAGAAACATTATTGCGACAATTTTTTCTGGATTAGCTTCTTACTGGTTTTTAATTTTTGTTGTATAAATTCTTATGAAAAAAATTTTAATATCTATTTTTTGTGTAATAGCCTTTAGCATCAACGCGATGGAGAAACAGACAACTTTTAATAAGGAGTTGTTCGATAAAGCCCAGTCAGATGGTAAATTTGTTGTAGTAAGTTCTTGGATTAAATATTGTTCATCTTGTGCTGGTCAGATGAAAATTCTTAACAAAGCTAAAAATGAAAATGAGTTATCAGATATCAAATTTGACAATATTGAGTATTTTTCGTTTGATGTAACAAATAAAGAAATAGCTGAATTATTAAAAGTTCAATATCAAACTACACTTTTAATCTTTAAAGATAATAAAGAGATATATAGAAGTGTTGGTGAAACAACTGAAGACTTAATTTACGAAGCTATAAAATCATCAATTAAGATTTTAAATACCTAACTTAAGATTGTTTGCAACGTTGTACTCAATTTTTGAAGGTTTTTTTAAATTAAGATTGTTCATTAAATCAATATATTCATTAACATTACTTACTTGTAACCTTGGATTTGATCTCTTTTCTTTTCCAATTGTGCTAACAGTTTGACCTTTATAATCATGAGCAGGGTATAAAAGAGTTTCATCAGGAAGTTTCAGAAGTCTATTAAAAATTGAATTGTAAGCATCAGTAGAACTACCATTCTGAAAATCTGTTCTTCCAGTTCCATTTATAAGTAGAGTGTCTCCAGAAAATAAATAGTTGTCCATTAAAAAACTAAAACTATCTGACGTGTGTCCAGGAGTATAAATAGCTTTGATTTTTAATTGATCTAATTGAATTATTTCTTCATCTTTAACCTTAATCTCTACTGCATCTGTTGGGGTATGTTCACCCATTATAGTTGCACATTTTGTTTTGTCTCTTAATTTTCCAGCACCAGTTACATGGTCAGCATGAATATGAGTATCTATAACTTTAACTAATTTTAAATTTAATTGATTTAATAATTTTATATAATCTTCAACGTTTTCTAATACTGGATCAATAATAAGAGCTTCTCTTCCTTCGGCTGAGGCAATTAAGTAAGTGTAAGTACTAGATTCTTTATCAAAAACTTGTTTAAAAATCATGAATAATTATTATCATAAAATTATGGAATCAACCACTTTTGACTGGCAATGTTTCAACACTTGGAAACAAAGTGCAAAAAATACCGCATGGTGTTTATTGGGTTGCTCAATTGGGGATTTTGGAACTATTTTATTTTTTCAAATTTCTAAAATACCATTTCCAGTTTTAGGAATAATGATTCTTGCAATTATTAACGGTTTGGTAACAAGTATATTTCTTGAGACGATAATCTTAATGAAACAAAACCTGAGTTTTAATAAAGCACTTAATACAGCTTTGGGTATGAGTTTAATTTCAATGATTAGCATGGAAACAACAATGAACTTGACAGATTATTTTTTGACGGGAGGAGCTATATTAACCTGGTGGGTTATACCTATAATGCTTATAGTTGGTTTTTTAACACCTTGGCCCTACAATTATTGGAGATTAAAAAAATTTGGTATCAACTGTCATTAAAAATTGGGATAATAAAACTTGGTTATCTTCAAACGAATATATTAAGTCATTTAACAAATTCTTAATTAGACACATTAAAGTAAATTCAAATTCAAAAATCTTAGATATTGGCTGTGGACGAGGAAAAATTTTAGGCAATTTAAGTTCAAATTTGAAATTAAAAAACAAGCCACTTGGAATAGACATAATAGCCCATAAAGATAGAGACAAAAGGATTAAATTTAAAAAGATAAGCGCTTCATCATTCTTTTTAAAAAAAAATTATAAATTTGATTTAATCTTAATTAAACAAACAATTCATTTGTTTAGTCTTAAACAAATTAAAAAATTATTAGATTTATCTAAAAAAAATTTAAATCAAAATGGAAAAATTTTTATATTTGCTTTAGATACAAATAAAAATAAATTACCAACCTTTGATCTAATGAAAAAAAAACTCACAAAATCTTTAAAAAGAGATAAGAAAATACTAAAGTTTATTTCAGAAATATATTCAATTAAGAAAAAAAGAAGATTTACTTATAATGTAAAAATATCAAAAAAGGATTATTTGAGGATGATTAAAGAAAGATATATATCTACTTTATTGACTTTGAGTGAAGAAGAAATTTCAAAAGGAATTAAAGAAATTAATTCTAAATATAGTAATTTTCTAAGGTTTACGGATAAACTGATTTGCATAGTGTTATAAAATTCTTTTAAGTAAATTTTCTTTAAATAAAACTTTGTGAATAACTACAGCAAAAATATGTAATAAAATCAAAGTAATCAGTGTGTAATTACTTATAATATGCATATCATAAAATAACTTTGCTAATTCAAAGTTATCTTTTATTTCTATGTTTATCAGAAAAACATCAAGTACTTCGCCGCTAAGTAATTTTTTTAAAGCACCAGAAACTGTAATGGCTAGAATTGTTACGTATAAAAGAATATGATTTAATTTAGCTATTAACCTTTGTCCTGGAAAAATACTATTGCCTAATGATGGAGTAGGATTAAATAATTTATAAATTAATCTAAGCAAAGTTAAATAGAATAAACTCAAGCCTAGTACCACATGAATACTTTCTATAGTTAATCTTTTTTCACTAAAATCTAGATCAACTAAGTAAAAACCTAATGGAATTTGTATAAGTAAAGCTGCGGCACTTAACCAATGAAATATTTTTGATATAGATCCATATTCTGTTAGATTATTTGTCAATCGCATATGATTAAAAAATATAACATAAATATATTTAAATATATTTTCTTTATTTTAGTTTCAATTACCTTTTCTCAACCTGCGAATTCAGATTTGTCATCTGAAGAATTGATTAAAGGAAGAAAAGCTATATTTAGTAAGAATTATAGCACTGCCAAAAAAGTGCAAACGTTTGCATCCCAGGGAGATTTTGAAAGAGCAAAAAGTCTCATGTTAGAAATGAGTGAAAATTATAAAAATTTATTGGAATATTTTCCTGACAATTCAAAGGAAGGATTCAAAACTGAAGCTTTACCAGCCATCTGGGAAAACAAAGATGAATTTAATAATTTAATGACAAAATCATCTAATGACATGATTAAATTGACTAAAATTATTGAAACTTCAGATGATATAAAAGGATCTCTAGGAAAAATGATGTGGGCTAATTGTAAAGCTTGTCACAGTAAGTTTAGAGCACTTCATTAAATTTAGAATTGATTTAGTAATAAATATATATAAGCTAGTACTATGAGGTATATAAGTGGCCTAATAAACTTAATAGTAAGTCTAGTTGTCTCTACAATTATCATTTATGCAATAAATTTTGTAGCTGGTTTTGCTGGAGCAGATTACACTTTTACAAATGGTGAAGTTTTTGTGATGTGGATTTTAATGGCAATCTTAGTAAATAATTGTTTTAAAAAATAACATTCCATAAAATGAGTAACTCAGTAAAGACTGATGATGTTATTTTCAATTTTTTTAAACAAATCTGTGATGAAAAAGATGATCAAAAGTGTATTGAGTTAGGAAATAATTGGATAAAAGCTATGGAAACTAACCTAGCTAACATGGAGGCAAACTTAGAGGAAAAAGATAAAATTAAACATAAAGAAGATATTCAAAATAATCGAAATCATCTCAATAGTCTTAAAAATAAAAGCTCAGCTGAGTGGAGAGAATATGCAACCAAATGTATGGTTGAAATTATGGATAATAAAGTGTAAATATTATTTTAAAGGGGTGTCTTAACAGACTGAGATTAAACCCTAAGAACCTGTCCGGTAATTCAGAAAGGGAAAACAATGAATAAATCATACTTTTTAAGTCAATCAACATCATTAACATTTGTTATTGTTATAAGTTTAATATTTGTTTTTTTAGGCTTATATAATTCAAAAAAAAATCAAGGTCTTAACAATTATTTAACTGCGAATAGAAATATTGGGTTATTTTCTTTAACAACAAGTTTAACTGCTTCAGCTTTAGGAGCATGGATTTTATTTGGTCCAGCCTCTGCTGCAACATGGGGTGGAATTGGAGCTATTACAGGATATTCACTAGGTACAGCATTTCCAATGTTTTTTTTGATATATCTTGGAAAAAAAATAAGAAAAGAATTTCCCAAAGGATCCTCATTAATTGAGTTTATGCGTAAAAAGTTTGGAAAAAGTTTATTCAAACTAATTTTATTAATGACAATTTTTTATATGTTTATTTTTTTATGTGCAGAAGTAACTGCAGTAGCAGTCTTAATTAATTATATTTCAGGCACAGAGCTTTGGATAACCGCTTTAATTGTCTTAGTATCCACTCTTGTTTATACTTTATATGGAGGTTTAAGAGCCTCTATATTTACTGACAATATTCAAATGGTTGTTATTGGAATTCTTTTGTTAATTTCTCTAATTTACATAAATTCATTTACAGGGTCTGAATTTTCTTTTGAATTTATAAGCAAAAAGAATCCGCACCTTTTAAGCTCATCTTATATTCCTAGCTATACTGCCGGCCTGACTTTTTTTATTGCAGTTGCTGCAACTAATTTATTTCATCAAGGTAATTGGCAAAGAGTATATGCTGCAAAAAATTTTGAAACGTTAAGAAAGAGTTTAATTATTTCTTTTTTTATAATTATACCTATAGTTTTTTATATGGGTTTTACTGGAATGGTTGCTTTTTCAATAGATCCAACGATGAGACCAGATCTAGGTTTTTTTACTTTATTGCTTAAAGAGCAAACAGAATTATTATCATTATTTGTAATCGCATTAGGATTAGCCCTTACCATTTCAACGGTTGACACATTAGTTAATGCAATATCAAGTCTGATTGTAGTTGATGGTAAAGCAACGTTTAATTTTAATAAAAAAACAAATTATTTAAATTTTTCAAAGTATATAATTTTATTTTTATCTTTAATTTGTTTTATTGTTGCATCTAAAGGATTTGATATTTTATATCTATTTTTATTAGCTGATTTATTCTGTTGCGCTTTTGTACTCACCGTTTTTTATAGTTTTTATAATAAAAATATTAATGAAAAAACTGCATACATATCAATTATAATTGGATTGATTGGAGGCTTTTTGATGTTTCCTGTTCCTGATTTTTCAAAAAGTTTAATAGTTGGCATACTTTTACCTAAAGAATTGTTTGCACCAATTGTGTCACAGTCATTATTATTTTTATCTTTTATAATCGCAACTTTTTTACCATTAATAGTTTTTAAGGCTAAAAGGTTTTAATATTACTAGATTGTATTAGGGAAATTAATAGTTATAAGTCTGTTTCAATGACAGATAATCAAATAGTAATCAAAGACCTTTCAAAAATTTATAATAATGGTTTTACTGCCTTAAAAAACATAAATTTGAATATCAAAAAAGGTGAAATTTTTGCAATGCTTGGACCTAATGGTGCTGGTAAGACAACTTTAATAAGTATCATTTGTGGAATTGTTACTCCATCATCAGGAAAAGTTATGGTAGATAATTTTAATATTATAGATGACTACAGAGAAACTCGTGCAAGAATAGGTATTGTTCCACAAGAGTTAACGCTAGAGCAATTTGAGACTGTTTTTAATAATGTATCTTACTCTAGGGGACTTTATGGAAAAAAGCCTGATCCTGATCACATAGAAAAAATTTTAAAGCAGTTAAGTTTGTGGGATAAAAAAAATTTAATACTTAGACAATTATCTGGTGGGATGAAAAGAAGAGTTCTAATTGCCAAAGCTTTATCTCATGAACCAAATATATTATTTTTAGACGAACCCACTGCTGGGGTGGATGTTGAATTAAGACAAGAAATGTGGAAAGTAGTAGAGTCTTTAAGAGATACAGGCGTAACAATAATTTTAACTACACATTATATAGAAGAAGCAGAAGCAATTGCTGATCGGATTGGAGTTATTAATCAAGGAGAAATTATTGTAATTGAAAAAACTGAAGAACTTTTAAAAAAGATGGGCAATAAAAAGCTTACAGTTGAGCTACAAGAAAAAATTGAGAACTTACCACCTACTCTTGATAAGTATAATCTTACGCTTAGAAAAAATAATATGTCTGTAGATTATACTTATAGTCTTAGAGAAAAACAGACTGGTATAACTAATTTATTGCAAGACTTAAAAGACTCGGGATTAAAACTAAGAGATCTAAAAACAGAGCAAAGTACTTTAGAGAAAATTTTTGTTAATCTAGTGAGAGAAAATAATGAAATTTAATTATCAAGGATTTAAAGCAATTTACTTACATGAAATGGATCGTTTCAGAAGAACTTTATTACAATCCTTAATATCACCAGTGTTATCAACCTCATTATATTTTATTGTTTTTGGTTCAGTGATTGGTGGATATGTAGAAAATATTGATGGTATAAGTTATGGATCTTACATAGTGCCAGGTTTGTTGATGTTAACTCTCTTAACTCAATCAATAAGTAATACTTCCTTTGGAATATTTTTCCCAAAATTTAATGGAACTATATATGAAATTTTAGCTGCTCCAATATCAACTTTCGAAACTGTCTTAGCTTTTGTAGGAGCCGGGGCTACCAAAACCTTAATTGTTGGCGTGGTAATTTTTTTTACCTCAACGTTTTTTGTAGAAGTTTATGTTGAAAAACCTCTTCTAATGATTTGTTTACTTATACTAGTTGCATTTACATTTGCTTTATTTGGTTTTTTAATAGGTTTGATGAGCTCTAATTTTGAACAATTATCTGTTATTCCAACATTAGTCATTACTCCAATGGTATTTTTGGGTGGAAGTTTATATTCATTAGACATGCTCCCACCTATTTGGCAAACAGTAACTTATTTTAATCCAGTAGTTTATTTGATTAACGGTTTAAGATTTGCATTCTATGGAGTTTCAGATTTTAATATTTGGATAAGTGTTAGTTCAATGATTTTCTTCTTGGCAGTTTGTATTATAATTGTAACTACAGTACTGAGAAAAGGATATAATATAAAATCTTAAGATGAGGCGATCTTCTTTTTAGGATCGTAAAAAGGTTTTTCAATTACTGTAGAATTAATTTCTTTATCACTTGTAGAAACTTTTAAATTATTACCAATTACCGAATGGTCAACTTCTACCATTGCAAGTGCAATATTTTTTTTTAGTCTAGGTGAATAAACTGCTGAAGTAACCTTACCAATCTTTCTTCCATCTTTAAAAATTGACCAGAAAGTTGTATTTGGTCCCTCTAAAGGTGAGCAATCTAATTCTAACCCAACTTGTTTTCTTTTAATTCCCTCTTGTTTTATCTTTTTTAAAGCCTTCTTTCCTATAAAATCAATTTCACTATTTAGATTAACCAGCCTATCTAAACCTAGTTCAAACGGATTAGTGTCCAAATCTGCATCAGCATGATAGGACAGCATTCCACCCTCAATTCTTCTTATTGAGGATGTATGACCAGGTTTCAGGCCATGTTCTTTTCCTGCTTCCATTATTTTTTCATAAAGATCATTTCCTTTAGAACCATCTCTTAAAAATATCTCATATCCAAATTCACTCGACCAACCAGTTCTTGAAATAACTAATGGAATTCCATCTAATTGACATTCTTTAAACCAATAATATTTTAGATCTCTGATACCATCACCAAATAAATTAACCATTATTGCAGCTGAAGTGGGACCTTGAAGCTGTAGGGGAGATACATCAGGCTCTTTAATTGTAACATTTAATGCTGAATTTACAGCTACACCTTGCGCCCATAATAAAACGTCACTATCGGCGAGTGATAACCAAAAATGATTTTTTCCCAATCTCAGAAGAACAGGATCATTTATTATTCCACCTTTTTCATTAACGATTAAAACATATTTACATTGTCCTATCTGTAGTTTTGAGAGATCTCTAGGTGTAATTAATTGTATAAATTTATAAGCATCTGGACCTGTAATTTCCACCTGTCTTTCAACCGCAACGTCACAAAGAATAGATTTTTCAATCAAATTCCAAAAATTTTGCTCAGGACTTCCAAAATCTCTAGGGATATACATATGATTATAAACTGAAAAACCAGTTGCACCCCATTTAACAGTTGAGTCGAAATATGGAGATTTTCTTATTTGTGTCCCAAAACCAAAATTTTTATTAACCATAAAGGCTCATAACATACACATTTTTGATTTCAAAGAAATTCATAAATTAAAAAAAGATTAACTGACCCATTTTTGGGCAAGTTAACTAATATATTCAAAGAGGAATTTTTTTAAAATTGTTCAGACTCTGTAGAACCTGCCATTGCTGTGGTTGAGCTTTTTCCACTGCTAATCGTATTTGAAACAGCATCAAAATAAGAGGTACCAACTTCTCTTTGATGTTTTACACTTGTGTAACCATCTTTTTCACGAGCAAATTCTTGTTCTTGAATTTTTGAATAAGCAGACATACCTTCTTTTTTATATTTTTCTGCAAGTTCAAAAATTGCGATATTTTGTGTATGAAATCCAGCAAGAGTGATAAACTGAAATTTATAACCCATAGCACTAATCTCTTTTTGAAAAGAAGCTATTTCAGCATCTGATAAATGTTTTTTCCAATTAAAAGATGGTGAACAGTTGTAAGCTAAAAGTTTACCAGGAAATTTTTCATGAATTGCATCAGCAAATTTTTTTGCTTCCTCAAGGTTTGGAGTTGCCGTTTCACACCAAATTAAATCTGAATATGGTGCATAAGCAAGACCTCTAGAAATTGCTTGTTCAATACCAGCTTTGACATAGTAAAATCCCTCAGGTGACCTTTCACCTGTCATAAATGGTTTATCATTTTCATCGTGATCATTTGTAATTAGTTTTGCTGCATTAGCATCTGTTCTTGCTAAAATTATTAAAGGTACATCAGCTATATCTGCTGCGAGTCTTGCAGCTTTTAAATTTTTTATCATTGTACTAGTAGGCACAAGAACTTTACCACCCATGTGACCACATTTTTTTTCACTTGCTAATTGATCTTCAAAATGAACACCAGCAGCACCTGCTTTAATAAATTTTTTTGCAAGTTCAAATACATTTAATGGACCACCAAAACCTGCTTCTCCATCAGCTATGATTGGCAACATGTAATCAACTCTTTTTTCTTTTTTCATATCACCATCTTGAAGTTCCATATGTTGAATTTGATCTGCTCTAATTAAAGCATTATTCATCGACTCAACTAATTTTGGAGCACTGTCATAAGGATATAAAGATTGATCTGGATACATTTCTCCAGCGCTATTAGCATCAGCAGCTACTTGCCACCCACTTAAATATATTGCTTTTAATCCTGCTTTAGCATGCTGTACTGCATGATTACCTGATAAAGAACCAAGGGTATTAACGTAATTTTCTGTATTAAGAAGCTTCCATAATTTTATTGATTGTTGTTTGCAAAGTGAGTATTCAATTTTAATTGAACCTCTAAGTCTCTCTACTTCTTCTGGAGTATAATCTCTTTTAATACCTGCAAATCTTTTTAAATCGTATGAGATGTTTTCTGCACTCACTATTATCGTCCTGTGGTTTTAAAAGTTATTATTGAAAATGAATTTAAGTAGAAATTTGAAGATTTAGTTTGAGTCGTTTAGCGTCTCAGTTAAATCATTCATTCCACTTGAACCCCAATCACAATGATCATCTCTCATGTAGATCCCTTTGCTATTATGTCTAGCTAGGTCCTCATGTCTTATGATTTGAGCTTCATTTTCAGTGTTTTTTAATTTATCGTTCATGTAAACTTTATAATTTACAGGATTTACAAAATCTATAAAAAAGTGTAAAATCCTTGTAAAGTGAAGAAAAATTTTGTAAAAATAAATTTACAAAATTTACAAATAGTAAATATGAGTCAACAAGATTTGAAAATTGGGCCAAAAATAAAGGCTTTTAGAAGACAATTAGGTCTTCAAGCGAATAAATTAGCTGAGGAATTAAATATTTCTCCTAGTTATTTAAACTTAATTGAAGGTGGAAAAAGGAAAATTGATGGCGATCTCCTCCTTAAAGTTTGTGAAAAGCTTAATATTGAACTCTCACAACTTACCTCAAAAACAGATTTAAATTTAGAAAATACCTTATCTGAAATTTTAGATGATAAATTATTTGAGGATTTAGACATATTGGGTCCAGAAGTTAAGGACCTTGTAGGAACAAATCCTAAAATTGGTAAAGCAATTGTCAGGTTGGGGGATATTTTAAAAAAAAAAGATCACGAAATAATCAATAAAATAGAAAAGATATCTGGTAAAATTGTTGATGGAAGAAAAAGTTCTTTCCCGGGAGAAGTAATTTCAGACTTTCTTCAAAAAAATAAAAACTATTTTCCAAAACTAGAGGAATTTGCAAATAAAGTTTTCGAAAAAGTTCAAAAAAATAATCGAACAAGATATATTGCTCTTTGTGAATATTTAAAATCAGAATTTGGGATAACTGTGAAAGATGTTATTCCAGAAGAAAATAAACCTTTTTCAAAGATATATCACAAAAATAAAAAAGAATTATTGTTAAGTGATTATAGTTCGTTAGAAACCAAAAAACTTCACGCAGCAGCTCAAATTGCTCAAGAGGGAGCTTTCAAAGAAATAGAAGATTATTTAACTTCTTTTACGTTTCCCTCTGAGGAATCAAAAAAATTAACTAAAGTTGCTTTATTAAATTATTGCGGAGCTGCTATCTTAATGCCGTATAAACCATTTCATACAGAATGTAAAAAACTTAAATATGATTTAGAACTTTTACAAAATACTTTTGCAACTTCATTTGAACAAGTCACTCATAGAGTTACTTGCTTACAAGATCCAAAACTTCCAGGAATCCCGTTTCATTTTCTTAGAGTTGATATGGCTGGAAATATTTCAAAAAGATTTTCATTATCTGGAATTGAAATTCCAAGATACGGGGGAGCTTGTCCTCGTTGGAATGTTTATTCTGCATTTACAAGACCAGGAGTAATTCAGGCTGCAGTAAGCAAAATGACTAATGGTGAAAAATATGTTTGTATCGCAAGAACTGTTGAAAAAGGAATCGGAAGATTCGGTCAATCAAAAAGTATTTTATCAATAGGACTAGGATGTGATGCAAAATATGCAAAAGATTTTGTTTATACAGAGAATTTAAATGTTACAGATAAAACAACCGAAATACCAATCGGCGTTTCTTGTAGAACATGTGACAGATTAGATTGTTCCCAGAGAGCATTCCCTCCTTTACATAAAAAGTTTGATGTTGATATTAATTCTCGAGGAGTTTCGGTTTATGTTGGTGATAAAAACTAATGCTTAAATTTGTTATACCTGCAGTTGTTCTTTTTTTAATTGTTTTATTTTGGGATAAAATAAATGAAAAGATTTATAATAAGTTCAAAATTAAAATAAATTATTATGTAATGTTGATTATATTAATAATTATAGGGATTATACTTGCTTTATTGTACTTTTAATCTCTTGTAAAAACAATCTAGAAGTCATCTAAAAATTTATCTAATGAAAGATTTAAATATATTAATTGTTGAAGGAAATCTAAGAGAAGAAAACAAAAACTTTACCGATGTAGGAATTCCCACACACACTGATACTCTCAAAGATAGCTTAAGTTATATTGATAGAAAAATTAATTTTGATGTCGTAAATCCGTCATCAGACAAAAACATAGAACCAGTGATGTCTAAATTATCTAATTATCATGGTTTAATTTGGGGAGGAAGTAGCCTCAATATTTACAACAATACCCCCGAAATCATCAATCAAATTCAATTCATGAAAGCATGTCAAAATAAAGTGAAACATATTTTAGCTATATGTTGGGGGATGCAGGTGGCTGTCACAGCAGCAGGAGGAGAAGTAAAAAAATCAAATTCTTCACAAATTGGTATTGCAAATGAGATTTTAATAAATCAAGATGGTTTGGTTAACCCTATTTATTTAAACAAAGTCAATAGATTTAATTCACCGGCTTTTAATTTTGATGAAGTTGTTAAATTACCACATAATGCTATTTGTTTAGCATCAAATAAAGTTAATAAAATTCAAAGTTTATACTTTGAGATAAATAAAACAAGAATTTGGGGTTTACAGTATCATCCAGAAATTCCATATGAAAAAATGATTAATTTAATAGAATTTAGAAAAGAAAGATTAATTAAAGTTCGGAAAGCTTTTAAAGATGAGGGTGAGGTAAAAAAGCATATTTCTATAATAAAAGATGAGATTACAGTTAGTAATAAAGAACAAAGAATCCTTGAGTTGAAAAATTGGATAAATATAATTGAAAATTAATTATGCTTTCTTACATTTTACCATTTATCATTTTAATACTAATTGTTGTTTTTATTCATGAATACGGTCATTATTATTTCGCAAAAAAATATGGAGTAGGTGTAACAGATTTTTCAATTGGCTTTGGCCAGGAAATATTTGGTTGGAATGATAAATCTGGTACTCGTTGGAAGATTTGTTGGATACCTCTAGGTGGTTATGTTAAATTTTTTGGTGATCGAAATGTTTTTTCTCAAGCTGATCAAGAAAAGATTTTGAAAAAATATAATGAAGAAGATCGTGAAAAATTATTTGTACTAAAACCTTTATATCAAAGGGTTTTAATAGTTTTTGGCGGCCCATTAGCTAATTTTTTATTGGCTTTGGTAATATTTTTTTCAATTTACACATTTGTTGGCAAAGATTTTACACCTGCAGTAATTAATGAAGTTCAAAAAGATAGCCCTGCAATGGTTGGTGGATTAAAGCAAAATGATGTAATTCTAGAAATAGATGAAAATCAAGTGAAAAGTATAATGGATGTATCAAAATACATCATGATGTCTACAGATGATTTTATAGATTTTAAAGTTAGACGTTCTTATGAAGAGTTAATTTTAAAAATTAAACCCAATACAGTTTTAGGTGAAGATAACCTTGGAAATCAAATCAAAAAAAGAATGGTTGGTATAAAATTAGGTGCATATAATAACGAAATAAATCATGTTAAATTAGGACCAGCTCAAGCAATCTATCACGCTGCAAATGAGGTTTATTATGTAAGCACTTCATCATTAAAATATATTGGTGCGATGTTATTTGGTAAGGCTGATACTTCTCAATTAGGTGGTCCAATTAGAATTGCAAAAATATCAGGCCAGGTTGCTGAATTTGGAGTTTTAGCTTTCATAAGTATGATGGCTTACATTTCTATAAGTCTAGGACTGGTAAATTTATTTCCCATACCTTTGTTGGATGGAGGGCATTTGATGTTTTACGCATTTGAGAAAGTTTTAGGTCGACCATTATCCCAAAAAACTCAAGAGGGTTTTTTTCGAATCGGGATGTTTTTATTGATATCTTTGATGTTTTTCACTACTTTTAATGATCTTAAAGACCTGGGATTATTTTAATAATAAATTTCTGGTAATTGTAAAAATTCAATAAAATCAACACTTTTTTATATTATACTATATATTGTGTATAACTTTTACATATATACTAAAAAAACTCTTGATTTATCAACACTTTTGATAATGATGTAAATAACCTAATAAACCGGAGCTAAAATGAATAAAAAACAATTAATAGTCAAGCTTTCAGGAGCTTTAAATCTAAGTAAAGCTGATGCTGAAAGAACTTTTGATACTATTACCAACACTATTTTAGATGCTTTAAAAGGAGACGATTCAGTCAAAATTGCTGGGTTTGGTACTTACAAAGTAGCTAAAAGAAAAGCTAGAGTTGGGAGAAATCCTAGAACTGGTGAGCAGATACAAATTGCTGCTTCACAAAAGGTAAAATTCTTACCAGCTAAAGCATTAAAAGAAGTATTTAATAAATAAATATATAAACAGCCTTAACTAAATTCGCGTTAAGGCTGTTTCTATATGCAAATACTGCATACCCAATTTTCACAATAAACGTTAGTTTTTAGAGGTTTGGAAAAATATAACATTCTCTTAACAGGGAGGTCGTATGACTAAATTAATAAAAACAATAAGTGTGCCACTTATGAGTTTAGTTTTTTTACTAAGCATGAGTAGTGCAGGTATGGCGGAGACAACAGTATCTGCCGAAATAGGTTTTATATTTAACACCTTGCTATTTTTAATTTGTGGATTCCTAGTATTTTTTATGGCTTGTGGATTCGCGATGTTAGAATCAGGTATGGTTACATCAAAAAGTGTATCCGTTATCTGTGCAAAAAATATAGGTTTAATTTCAATATCTGGAATAATGTTCTGGATGTTTGGTTACAATCTTGCTTATGGTATACCAGAAGGCGGATATATAGGTAGTTTCATTCCTTGGTCAGATTCAAGTGCTGTTGATACTGGTTATGCAGATGGTTCAGATTGGTATTTCCAAATGGTATTCTGTGCAACGACAGTGTCAATTGTTTCTGGAACTTTAGCAGAGAGAATAAAATTATGGCCGTTCTTTTTATTCGCAGCAATTTTATCAGGAATTATTTATCCAATAGTTATGGGTTGGCAATGGGGTGGTGGCTGGTTAGCAGCTGCTGGCTTTTCAGATTTTGCTGGTTCAACTTTAGTTCACTCAACAGGTGGAGCTGCTGCTTTAGCTGGTGCTTTAATGTTAGGTCCAAGACTTGGTAGATTTACTAAATCTGGAACTCCCGCACCACTTAAACCATTTGCAGCCTCTTCTATTCCACTGGTAACAGTTGGAGTATTTATCTTATGGTTAGGTTGGTTTGGATTTAATGGTGGTTCACAATTGGCTATTGGAACAGCAGATGATGCTATTGCAGTATCAACTATTTTCCTTAATACTTTCTTAGCAGGTGCCGGCGGTGTAATGGCTGCAGCAATTGTTACAAGACTGAATTTCGGTAAAACAGATGTTGTTCAAATGCTTAACGGATGTATCGGTGGATTAGTAGCAATTACAGCAGAACCGTTGATGCCTTCACCTTTAGCTGCAATTTTAATTGGAGCAGTTGGTGGTATAATTGTAGTTTATGGTACTAAACTTCTATTCACATTAAAAATTGATGATGTAGTAGGGGCTATTCCAGCTCACTTGTTTGCTGGTATTTGGGGTACATTAGCTGTGCCGATTACAAATCCAGATACTTCATTTGGAACTCAACTATTAGGTGTGCTCTCTATTAATATCTTTGTTTTTGTGGTTGCTTTAATTGTATGGACAATCATGAAATCTACAATTGGTATCAGGCTAAGTAAAGAGGCTGAAACTAAAGGTACAGATGTTACGGAAACAGGAGTTATTGCATATGCAATACGTGACTAATTGTTTACACAAACAATAACAATTAGGGGATCTTTCGCTCTCTGTGTATCCGCATAGTTACTCATCGAAAGGTCCCCTAAAAAACTTTTCTCTCTAAGTTAGTTAAAATAAAGCCCCCTCCCTCGGGGGCTTTTTTTTAGGAATTTTCATTCCAAACTTTTTTCCAATCAAAATTTGGCGGTAGGCCATAAACAGAATTTATGTTAGTTGCATGCATAGCCAATGATGGAATTGGTGATAAACAATATTCTTTTTCGTAAATTTGATGAAGTTTTTGTTCCATTGGATGATGTCTTAATTGACCCATTGCCTTTAAATCACTCAGATACTTGATAATCATTTTTTTACTAGTCATAAAGGTGATTAAACTCTCTTTTACTATTCGCCAGTGACTTTTATTTCCAAACAAAATTTTAGTATCATCAATATTTGAGTATAAATAAGGATAATCAGCTGGACATAGAAATAATTCTCTATCTAGTTGTGATGATAGTTTTTCATAAGTAAATAACATTTCAGTGATTGCATGTTCCGAGTGAATATAATCATCTTCCAAGAAATAAAAGATATCTGAATTTTCCTCTTCTGATATTTTGACTGATTTTAGAATATTTCTCATATTTGAAATCATGTTGTTGGATACATTTTTTCCATTTACGTCTTTTTTTTGAATCTCATTTTCAAATTCGTTTTCATTTAAGTGGATAATTTTTGAGCTTATATTCGTGGCATCTAGTATTTTATTAATCTTATCTAAATTTTCTTGGGAAGATTTATCGTCAGTAATTATCAATTTAATATTCAGATCTTGAAAGAATTTTTTTGAATACTCACATGATCGAATTATTGATTTTATAGTTCTTAGAGTATATTCAATTTTAGGAAGTTCATAAATTCTTTGTTTACTTTGATCTAGCATTACTTTTGTATCATGAGAATTTCCAGAAGTGTAAGATCTAATAATTATTGTTAAACTTTTAATTTTATTTTTAATTTTTGTTGTACCAAGCGGTATAGTAATTGACTTCAAACCACTTTTACTCAAATTTTCATTAATATTTTTATCAATACCAGGAATTTCAAGGTTGGCCTGGTCAATTACTTCATAACCAAATTTTCTTATTATTTTTATAAATAATTTTGAAAAAAAATTTTTTTTATAATAAGTTTTATTTTTCATTAATAATAATCTAATATATATACTATTATATATGAAAATAATATCTTCTACAGAATTAGTGAATAAAGCTCTAAAAGAGATAAAGACAATTTCAACAGATGAAGCACATAGATTAGTTGAAAATGGTGAGACAAATTTAATTGATATTAGGGACGTAAGAGAACTTCAGAATGAAGGAAAAGTAGAGGGCGCTACTCACATTCCAAGAGGAATGTTAGAATTTTGGTTAGACCCAGAAAGTGCTTATTTTAAAGATGGTAAATTAGATTTGAAAAAAGAAATGGTTTTATTTTGTGCGGGTGGGTTAAGATCTGCACTAGCAGCAAAATCTTTGAAAGATATGGGATTTGAAAAAGTATCACATATTGATGGTGGTTTTGGAGCAATAAAAAAAAGTAAATTTAAAATTATTTAAGAGCTATATTCATCTAAAGCATATTCCAAACGGTCTTGTCCCCAAAAAATTTTATTATTTACGACAAATGTAGGAGCACCAAAAATATCTTTTTCAAAAGCATGATTTGTAATTTTTTTAAGCTCATCTTTAATTTTGTTATTTTCTATATCTTTAAAAAAATTAATTTTATTTATTGAGCATATATCCAATATTTTGATAACATTTTCTTTATCAGAGATATCAATATTTTCTTTCCAGTAATAATCAAAACAAACTTCAAAAAATTTTTTCTTTAAGTTTTCATCAATAACAAGGTATCCCCTCATTAAGTATAAAGAATTAATTGGAAAATTTTTATTCCATTGAAATTGAATTTTATTTTTATCAGCTATCAGTCTACAATCATCCTTCATATTTTTCATTTTACGCACATTAAATGCTGGTGCTGTAATACCACCTAAGTTATGAAGCCCACCTAATAAGATTGGTTTGTAAATAATCTTAAAGAAATTATCTTTATTCAAGGTCTTTAATTTTTGATAAGCTAAATATGAATATGGACTAATAAAATCAAAATAAAAATCAATTGATTTAGTCATATAGGTTTATGCTTTTTGAATGAAAAATTTTTATTATCCAAAATAAAAAAAGACCTATGGGCCCAATCAGATATGTTGTTATCAATGGTAAAGCCAAGAGTATATTGTTGATTGAAAATTTCTGAGACTCTTTAACCATCCAACCGCCAACAAAGAGATTTATAGATACAAAATGTATCCAAAAAAGCATTAAAAATGATTTGTCAGTGAATAAATTTAATAAATTATCTATCCCAATATATAAGCTAAAATTTCCAATAAAATCAAAAGAACCTAAAAAAGATTTATAAATCATGAAAATATAAGTCCCGCTAAGTATAAATATTGGAAAGATAGAAGTTACGAAGATTCTACTAATGTGTGATCTAGGGAAGAAGATTAATACTAACCAAAATGGTAAAATTCCTAAATTTACCCAAAAGTAAAGTATATCAACAGCGAAGTAATTATTAATTTGTTCGATCATTTTTATTTATATTATATTAAATCTTCTCATGATTCCTATAAGAAATAAAAAAAAAACGCTTAAAGTCACAGTTGAGGAAATGAGAAATTTTGCTTTCTCTTATGTTGAAAAATATGCTCCATCCAAACAACAGCTTAAAACTTATTTATTAAAAAAGTACCTAAAATTTTCTGTACCTGATGTAAAAAAACAAGATGTAAATAATCTAATAGATATTGTTTTGTCTGATTTAGAAAAAAACAGATTTATTAACGATAAGTTTTATTCTGATAGCAAAGCTAAGAGTATGATCCAAAGAGGAAATTCAATTAATAAAATAAGATATTATTTAATGAGTAAGGGGATAAAAGATGAATTTATAAAAGATACACTTTCAAAAATTAAAGATCAAAATTCAGAGCAAGATTTTTTTTCAGCTATAAAAATTTGTAAAAAGAAAAGAATTGGTCCAGCTAGAACAGAAGATAATAGGCCTTTATTTTATAAAAAAGATATTTCATTACTTGCAAGGAATGGGTTTGATTTTGAAACTTCAAAAAAAGTAATGGATATTGATAAAGATGATTTTATCAGAATTATTAAATTACTTTGATTTTTTCTTTTTTTCATTCTCTACTAAATAGTTTATTTTTTCTTTTATGTAATTTTTTACAAATACAAATAATAACAATCCAAAAATAGATACAGAAATTATAATAATTAATATTATTCTTAATTTTTCGTCCATTATAAAATATTTTTATTTTTCAAAATAAGGCTAGGATTTTTAAAATCTTTTTTTCCATAAAAAACTTCATTTCCATTAAAGTCAGTAACTTTTCCTCCTGCATGTGCTAAGATAGCGTGACCTGCAGCTATATCCCACTCACAAGCCCTAGGTTCAGCAACGTACCCATCATATTCTCCAGAAGCGATGACACAGAATTTTAACGAACTTTTCATTCGAACAAAACTTTTGACATTTAATTCCTTATGAATTTTCTCAATTTCAGGTTTAATTTTATTTGAGTAAGAAACAAATTTAATATTATTTTTTTGAAAATCTCTAGAACAATTTAGTTTAATATTTTTTCCATTAATTAGTTCATATGCTTGATTTTCTCCATACGAAAAGAACATTCTTTTTTTTGCTGGTGCATATATTAATCCTGCAACAGGTTTTTTATTTATTATTAAACCTGCGTTAATTGTGAACTCATCAAGGTTATTTATATAATCATAGGTTCCATCAATAGGATCAATTAACCAAAAATCTTTAAGATCATCAATGGATTTGTTATCTGAAGTTTCTTCAGAAACTATTGGAATATTTGGAGTGAGTTCAACAATCTTTTTAGTAACAAAATTGTTTACTTCAATATCACCATTACTTACAGGAGTGTTATCCGATTTAATTTTTTTTGTAAGGCCTTTGTCTCTAAGTTCTAATGAAATTTTTCCAGCATATAAAAAAGTATCAATTAGATTTTCAACAATGTTTTTAAGATCGATTTTTTTCATTTATTTTTTTTAGTTCAATATTTTTGGCATTAATAACTTTTTTTCCAACATTTTCAAAATTTACAGTTACTTTACCCTCTATAATTGATTGAACTTGTCCAATTCCCCAATCTTTATTTTTAGGATTAAATACTTTGTCACCTGGTTCAAAATCTACAATCATTTAATTTAATTTATATTAGAAATGAGTATAAATACCATCAAATGAATAATGAACTAAACTCTATAGGATTAAACAAGAGGCCATCAGATACAACAGTGGTTGTTGCCATGTCAGGAGGCGTGGACTCTTCTACAGTGGCAGGAATGATGAAGAAGGAAGGTTATAAAGTTATCGGTATAACACTTAAACTTTATGATGATTCAAAAGAAGTTGCTGCTTCAAAACAATGTTGTTCTGGTCAAGACATAGTAGATGCAAAAAGAGTAGCTAATAAATTGGATATTGACCATAAAATTTTGTATTACCAAAATAAGTTTAAGCAAGGAGTAATTGATAATTTTGTAGATAGTTATTTAAAAGGCGAAACCCCAATTCCATGTGTTCAATGTAATAAAACTGTAAAATTTAAGGATTTATTTGAAGTTTCTAAAGATTTAAAAGCTGACGCAATGATAACGGGACATTATGTAAAAAGTATAACTTTGGGAAATGACACAAGTATGTACAGAGCGATAGACGAAAATAGAGATCAAAGTTATTTTTTATTTAATACAACTAAGGATCAATTAAATTATTTAAGATTTCCCCTTGGAGGTTTGTTAAAAGATGAGACTAGAGAGATTGCAAAAAAACTGCAATTAAATGTTGCTGATAAACCTGATAGTCAAGATATTTGTTTCGTTCCAAATGGGGATTACGCGTCTGTGATACAAAAATTTAGACCTGGATCATTGCAAAAAGGAAATATCAAAAATGAAGACGGAGAAGTAATAGGGGTTCATGAAGGCATAATTAATTTTACCATTGGTCAAAGAAAAGGTATAAAAATTTCTGATAAAGATCCATTGTACGTTCTCAAAATTGATGCAGAAAAAAATGAAATTATTGTTGGACCTAAAGAAAAATTAGGTAAAAAAAAAATATTTTTAGATGATCTTAATCTGTTAGTTAATAATTCAGTATTTGAAAAAGAAATATTTGTAAAAGTAAGGTCTACGGGAAAATTACTAGATGCAAAAATAGATATTAAAAATTTTAATAAAGCTGAAGTAATTCTTAAAAATTTGGAGGATGGAATTTCTCCTGGTCAAGCTTGTGTTTTTTACAATAAAGATGACTTTGGTTATAAAGTTTTAGGTGGTGGCTGGATAAAAAATTAATTTTTTTTCCACATTAAAAAAGTTAGAAGATAAAATGTTATTACTCCTAAAAAATAATTCCATTCTAAACCATGTTTTAAAAATTTTAGCGTAATACCCATAAATTCATCTCCTGGTAAACTAATGATTGGAATACTAATCACAGCAACTATGATTAAGATTGTAACTAAGACTATTTTAACTTTGAGAATATTTAGATTCAGATAATTTGATATTTTTTCCTTAAAAGAATATAATGTTGCTACAAGATATGCTTGGGCAACCACTTCAAATATTATAAACAATAAAAGTATCACCCTCCTGAATAATTTGTAGAAATCATTATCAAATTTAATACCTAAAAAAATTGAGTGTAATGTCAAAAAAATTGCTGATGCAACACCAAAAAAAAATATTTTTTTTATATTTTTATGATCTTTGCTAAAAAAATTAATTATTTCTCGATTATAAATCCAGTATTTCACTAACAAAAAAGATGTGAAAATCATTATTGGTTTAAAAACCAACCATGAAGGATAAGGTCTAGCAGTCCTGCTTATTGAAGCCCCACCATCAAAGTATGGAAAAGTATTGTGTATTATATCAACTTGGTTGGGAAATAAACTGTGAAATTGAGTGATCAATATTAGGCAAGTATTTACAGCAATAAAAGGTAAGATAAATATCCAAATACTAATTAATTTAGCTTTATTTATATGCTCCATTAATACTTATTTTTTTTTGTTCTTTTTTCGAGCTCTTCTTTTTTTAGAGCCCATCTTTCTACGACCCCTATGTTTCTTTGGATAACCCATTATGCCTTTCGTTTATAATTTAATTGAAATTATTGGTGGGATATAGCATTGTCCACAAGAGTTATCAAATTTTTTATGTCAAATTCCTTCAAAACTTTTTTAAAACATACTGCTAAAGATTTTCACAATCAGTCTGTAAATCCGCCAGTTGTTAGAGCATCAACTATAATCTTTAAATCGATGCAGCATATAAGGAAGACACAGTTAAAGGCCCAAAGAAATCCAACCGGTGGTCATTATGATTATGGAAGACAGGGGACATCCACTACACATATATTACAAAAAATACTAACAAAACTCGAGGAGAGTTATCACGTTTTTACTACTCCAACAGGTTTTGGGTCTGTTTTTTTAGCTATATTTAGTGTTGTTAGACCAGGTGATGAAATTATTGTAGCAGATCCAGTGTATAGCCCAACAAGGATTTTAACTCAAGATTATCTTAAAGAATTTAATATAAAAACTATCTTTTATAATCCTCATGATATTAAGACATTAAAAAATAATATAACTAAAAAGACAAAATTAATTTTTGTAGAAAATCCAGGAAGTAATTCCTTTGAGTTCCAAGACCTGAGAAAAATTGTATCTATTGCTAAAAAGAATAAGATCTTAACAGCAATTGATAACACTTGGGCAACTCCATATTATTTCAAACCAATTAAATTTGGTTTTGATATGTCTATAGTATCCGCAACAAAATATTATTCTGGTCATTCTGATGTCATGGGTGGAAGCTTGGCTGTAAGCAAAAAAGTTTTTAACAAAGTAAAGATAGCTGAAAAAATTACTGGTCTAAGACTAGGACCGGATGATGCTTATCTAATTACAAGAGGTTTAAGAACTTTAGATGTAAGATTGGATAGGCATAGTGAAAATGCAAAAAAAGTTGCAGCTTTTTTATCAAAGAATAAAAAGATTAAACTTCTTTATCCCTACAAAAAAAATTCATTTAATTACAGGATGTGGAAAAAATATTACTCTGGTGCATCCGGATTAATGGGTTTAAAAATAAAATCAAAAAATATTGATTCGGTTAGAAAATTTGTAAATTCTCTTAAACTTTTTGGTTATGGTTATAGTTGGGGTGGTTTTGAAAGTTTAGTGCTTCATCAAGAATTTAGAGAGACAGGAAATAGAAAATATATGAATTTAGCTAAAGATGATCATCTTGTAAGACTCCATATAGGTCTTGAGGATCCAAGCGACCTTATCGCCGATATAAAACAAGCAATTAAACATCTAAAATAAAACTCATGACATCGGAGAAATTTATAAGAAACAAAACAGCATTAATAACATTAATAGCAGCTAGTTTAGTTGTTCTAATTTCATTAGGTATAAGACAAACTTTTGGAATGTTCTTTATGGATTTTAGAGAAGATTTAGGAACTTCCTTAACTCAATCGGGATTATCAGTTGGCCTTCAAATGCTGATGTGGGGCTTAACAGGACCTATATTTGGAATTATCGCTGATAAATATGGAGGGCATAAAGCAATTTCATTAGCATTTGTTTTTTATATTGCAGGTATTTATTTTTTATATGCAGGTCCAAATACTGGAATTTTTTTTCAATTAGATTTGGGAATTTTGGTAGGAATTGGTCTTGGTGGAACAGCTATTAGTATTCCAATGTCAGTAGTTGGGAAACATTTTCCATTATCAAATAGAACTATAGCAATGAGTATTGTTACTGCTATTGGTTCTTTTGGATATTTTTTGTCACCAATATTGACAACATATTCTTTAACCGCAAATGGTTGGCAAACAACTTTATTGGCTTTTATAATTGCTTTATTTGTCGGTTTATGCCTTTCTTTTTTCGTAAGATCTCCCTCATTAGAACAAACTATTGAAAAACCAAATACTCAAAGCACCACAGATGCAATAAAAGAGGCTTTTGAATCTAAAAGTTATATTTTGTTAGTTTCAGGTTTTTTTGTTTGCGGTTTCCACATAACTTTGGTTGGAACACATGTTCCCACATATGTAATTGATCGAGGTCTAGAAAGTTGGACAGCTGCTGCTATCTTATCTCTAATAGGTTTATTTAATATTTTTGGATCACTGACTAGTGGATATCTTTCAACCAAAATAAGTAAAAAAATTATATTAAGTGCAATTTATAGCTTAAGAGGAATATCAATTGTCTTATTTATATTTTTACCAGCTAGCAATATTAATTCATTTATATTTGGTGCAAGTTTTGGATTTCTATGGTTGTCAACAGTACCAGCAACTAGTGGAATAGTTGCGCATATGTTCGGCACCAAGTATTTAGGACTATTATATGGAATAGTTTTTTTAAGTCATCAAATTGGATCTTTTTTTGGAGCTTATTTAGGAGGATTGTTTCACGATCTTTATGGGTCATATGATTACGCGTGGTATTTAGCAATTGCTTTATCTGTTTTTGCAGCAATAATTCATTTACCAATTAAAGAACAACCAGTCATGAGATTAAAGACAGAGTAAATTGATCAAAAAAAACATACTTTCCGAAGTCCATAATTCTGAAAAACCTTATGTAATATACAAATCGAATAAGGGTTTTGATTTGTACACAGATATTTCAAAAAAAATTATTTTAAATAAAAAGAATATTTATAAATTTTTAAATAGGAAATATAATACTAAAAAATCAAAAAATACTGATTTGTTAATAGGGTTTTTCGGTTACGAACTTTTGAATAATCTAATTGGTATTAAAGTTCCTAAACAGAAAAATATTAATTTTCCTAAAGGAATTTTTTATAAACCAGAAAAAAAAATTAGTTTTACCAATAATTTAAACTACAAAGATAACAATTCTTCATCAAAAAGAAGTTTTAAGATTAATATAAACAGAAAGTCTTATTCGAAAATTTTCGATAGATTTAAAAAAAAAATTAAAAGTGGAGAGACTTATCAAATTAAGATTTGTACTAAATATAAAACATTATCAAAAATAGATCCTCTTGATTTTTTTTGTAGATTATCGAGAACCAATTTAGCTCCTGAAGCTTTTTTAATTAAAGATAAAAACTTTTCTATAATAAGTTGCTCTCCTGAAAACTTAATCACAAAAAATGGCTCTCAAATAACGACCAAACCTATAGCTGGAACAGTTAAAAAAAGTAAATATATGAATAAATTAAAAGCTTTAAATTACTTTAGAAAAAATCTTAAAGAGACAAAAGAACATAACATGATTGTTGACATGGAAAGAAGTGATTTATCTCGTATATGCAAGTTTGGCACTGTGAAGCTGTCTAAAGAAAAAGTTGTTGAGGAATATAAAGATCTTTTTCATTACGTAAGTTTAATAAAAGGAAAACTTAAAAAAGATATTAAAAACATTGATATTGTAAAGGCAATGATGCCTGGAGGCTCAGTTATTGGCTGTCCTAAAATAAGTACATTAAATCTGTTAAACAAACAGGAAAAAGAAAATAGAAATATTTATACTGGTAGTTTTGGGTATATAAAATTTAATGGAGATATGAGATTTAATATTATCATTAGATCAATCTTAAATTATAAAAATACCTCTGAAATTTCAGTAGCCTCTGGTGTTGTGGTAGATAGTAATGCAAAACATGAATTTAACGAAAATTATTTAAAAGCAAAAGCACTGATTGATCTATTCAAATGATATACATAATTGACCATAAAGACTCTTTTACACACAACGTGGTACATCAATTTTCATTATTTGATAAAGTTGAATGTGATAATTATAATGAAATAAACAAAACTAAACTTAAAAAAGCCTCTGTAATTGTTTTTTCTCCTGGTCCAGGAAATCCAAAAGATTATCCCATAACCTCAAAAATTTATAAAAAATTTAAAGGTAAGAAAAAAATGATTGGGATTTGTTTGGGTTTTCAACAAATATTATTCTGCGAAGGAGCAAAAATAGTTGAGCAAAATAAAATATACCACGGATATCAATCAAAAGTGCAAGTGATCAATAATAAATCGATATTTAAGATTGGTAAAAAATTTAAAGTTGGGAGATATCATTCTTTAAAATTAAAAGAACCTTTTAAAATTAATAATTTTGAGATAACTATGAGATGTTTAAAATCAAAAGTTGCAATGTCTTTTGAGAATAATAAAGATAAAATATATGGATTTCAATTTCACCCTGAATCATTTTTAACTATCAATGGCAATTTACTCATTAAAAAAGTCTTATCTACTTAAGGATCTACAAGAAACAGATTTTAAAGATTTGTGGGGTGATCACGGTATTTTTACCACAATGTGGATTTTTGGTAAGCCTGCAAGGATTTTGTTTTTTGAAAATCATATTAAAAATATGATTAAATCCCTTAAAGATTATAAAATAGAAAAAAACTCTCTCAAAAAAGATATACTTAAGATTATAAATAAAAATTTATCAAAAAAAAAAAAATATAATCATTTATTGAGAGTTGCTTTAAATAAAAAAATCCTTTCGATATCTTTAAGAAAAAGAATACCTCCAAAATTAGATTTTAATTTAAAACTTGTTAATTTAAGAAGAGAAAAACCTCGATATAAAAATTTAAAATATAAAAAGATATTATCTTACTTATCTGAAATGGATAATTCAAAATCCGATATAGGTATCTTATTAAATAATAAAATTTTAGAAACTGGTACCTCTAACCTTTTATTTATTAAAGATAATAAAGTCTTCACTCCTAAAAAAAATTACTATGAAGGAAATACTTACAAATACTTTAAGTCTAAAGTAAAAAAAATAATCAAAAAAGATGTGTTGGTTAAAGAAATTAAAAATTATGATGAAATTTTATTAATTGGTTCTGGAAAAGGTGTTGCTTCTGTTAAGACAATTAAACAACTTGGATGGAAAAGAAAAAATTTGAATCAATTTAGAAATTTTTCAAAACACTATCGTAAAGCAATAAGTAATTGTAATTTCTATAAATTTTAAGATATGAGAGATCCAAATAACCCATGTTTGTTTTGTAATGTCAAAGACACTGGAAGTAACCATGAAAATGAATTAGCATATTCAAGTTACGATACTTACCCGGTATCAAAACTTCATTGTTTGATTATACCAAAAAGACACATTAAAGATTATTTTGATTTAACTAAAGAAGAGTTAATTGCATGTAACAGTCTTGTAAGAATAGTAAAAGATGAAATTATAAAAAAAGATGAGACTGTTAAAGGTTTTAATTTAGGAACAAATATCGGAAAAGTTTCTGGTCAATCCATTATGCATTGTCATTTTCATCTGATTCCTCGTAGAGATGGAGATGTAGAGAACCCACAAGGTGGAGTACGATCAGTAATTCCAAACAGGCAGCATTATAATCGTAAAATATAGCCTGTTATTAAAGAGAAATTGGTCAGAGTTAGTAGTTGATCTATTTTTTTAAGTAGATTAGACATCTTTAAATTTAATTTAAAATAAATTAACATATGGCGGTTATGTTGCAAATTAATCCATTTTCTATTTTAGCGGAAACAATTACACCACTAGTTATGCAAGGCTTTATAATTTCAATGATAGTTCTAATTGCCCTTGGAACAATCATTCAGATGATCCATCATAAAAATCTTACATATTTTTTTAATAATGCTAAGAAAGCAAAACTAGCAGCAACAAAAGAATTAGGTATTGGAGAAAAAACTTCGATCATTGCAAAAACAACTGTTGTTGATATCGGTACAACATCTGAATTAGGTTTTGGGAAAAGAAGACTAGCCCACGTCCTTGGTATGTATGGAACAATTTTATTTTGGGTTTCATCTGCAGTTTTAGTTTTTTGTTATACAGGAGTAGATAAGACAAATTCTCAGACATGGTCTGTACTTTGGCATGTTGGAGCAATATTAACTTGTCTGGGTGGATATTGGTTTTGGTTTTTCTTAAGAGTAGATGTGTCCGCTGAAGCTCATCCTTGGTATAGAATCATAAAAGCAGATTTATTTGTTTTAGCATTACTTGCTTGTGCAACTTTTGGATTAGC
>CABYJS010000001.1 GCA_902519375.1 uncultured Pelagibacteraceae bacterium | reverse complement strand
ATTATTAGACTCTAATTCAGAGGAAGTTATAAACTTTGATAATGTATTAAAAAAAATAATTAATGGATAATTTTATAGCACATATCTTAGTTGTGGATGACGATGATGGGATAAGAACATTGGTGAAAAAATATTTGAATGAAAACAATTTTTTAGTCACAACTTCTGAAAGTGCTGAGGATGCATCTGACAAAATCAAGATAATAGAATTTGATTTAATTGTTCTTGATATAATGATGCCTGGAAAAAGTGGTTTAGAATTTATAAATGAAAATAAAAGAAATATCAAAACTCCTATCATTTTATTAACGGCTAAAGGTCAACCTAGTGAAAGAGTTGAGGGATTAGAAATAGGAGCAGATGATTATCTTCCAAAACCTTTTGATCCTAAAGAATTGGTACTGAGAATTAAAAATATTATAAATAAAACGCAAAAAGATAATCAAAAAAATATCATTGAATTTGAAAATATTAAGATTGATTTGAATAAGCAGCTAATTATCAGTCATGAGATTGAATATAAAATTAATAATACTGAAAAAATAATACTTAAGAAGATGATTAATAACCCAGGTAAAACTTTTTCAAGAGAAGATATAGGCTTGTTTATAGATATAGACAAAGAAAGATCAATAGATGTTATAATAACAAGGTTAAGAAAAAAAATTGAAATAGATCCAAAAAAACCAAAATTTTTACAAACTATTAGGGGAGCTGGATATGTTCTATGGATTGAGTAAGTTTTTTAAAAATCTTTTGCCTAAAAGATTATTTTATAGAGCATTACTAATTGTAGCTGTTCCAGTAATAGTATTACAGTTAATTATAACATTTGTTTTTTTTGATAGTCTCTGGATTAAAACTAACAAGGGAATGACTAAAGCTTTAGTAAATGAGATAAATACTTTTATAGTAGTTTATGACGATGAAATTTATGCCAAAAATGAAATAATCAATATTTTTTCAGTTAATCAAGATCTGAATATTGAGTATGTTGATGAGGTTAATTTTGATTATAAATTTGATGAAAGATGGTTTAGTCCGATTGATAGAACTTTAAGAAGAGAACTTAAGTCTAAATTTGGGTCAACAAATTTTTGGTTTGATACTACAAGCTATAAAGAATTAATTGATTTAAAAATAAAGCATCAGTCAGGATATTTAAGATTTTTAGTTCCTAAGGATAGAGTAACAAGTTCTTCCGCAAGGATATTTGCACTATGGATTACAGTTCCAGCATTAATTATGATTTTTATCTCATTAATTTTTTTAAAAAATCAAACTAGACCAATCACAAACTTGGCCAGAGTTGCAGAAAAATTTGGTAAAGGAGAAGAAATTGAAGAATACAAACCTTCTGGTGCTGCTGAAATAAGACAAGCAGGGTTTGAATTTGATAAAATGAGAAAAAGAATTGTAAGACATTTAAACCAAAGATCAGAGATGTTATCTGGTATTAGCCATGATTTGAGAACTCCCCTTACAAGAATGAAACTTCAAATAGCCTTTATAAAAGAAAAAGATCTAGCAAATAAACTTAGTGAAGATATTAATGAAATGGAAAAGATGTTGAATGAGTACCTCCAATTTACAAGCTCAACTTATCTTGAAAAAAGTGAACAATTTAATCTTACTGAGTTAATTGTAAAAGTCGTTAAAAAATATGATAATGAGAACATTTCCAAAAATCTTACTGATAAAGTCTATATTAACGGAAAAAAAAATTTAATCCAAAGGTGTATGAATAATCTTATTGATAATGCTATAAAGTATGCAGATAAAATTAATATTGAACTTACTAAAAATAATAACAACTTATTCATAAAAATTGAGGACAATGGACCTGGAATACCGGAGAAAGAGTATGAGAATGTATTCAAACCATTTTATAAAATTGATAAAGGAAGAGCAGACTCAAAATCAAGTGTTGGTCTGGGACTTTCAATAGCTTCAGATATAATTAGATCTCATGGAGGTAATATAAAGTTAGAAAAGTCCAATATGAAAGGTCTAGGAGTTAAGATTTTTTTACCCGTCTAGGTTTTCTTTTAGTTTTACTTTTTTTATTTATTTCTTTTTCAAGATTTTCGACCCTTTTTGAGAGTATTTCAAATTCCTCTTTGCTTGTTAATTTCATTCTAAAAACTATTTCATCTCTCTTTGATTTCAAAATATTAATTAATTCGTTTCCCAAATCTTTAGATGAAACTAGACCCTGCTCAAATAACTTTGCGAGTTTTTCAATAACAAATTTTGAGTTTTTCATATATATGTATAGTAACTTATAATAATTGTAATTTATATTTATAATTTAAAATGTTCATTAATAATTTTGACCCAGTTGCATTCTATATTTTTTCATTTGAAATTAGATGGTATTCCTTATCATATATTGCAGGAATATTAATAGGTTGGATTTTAAGTAAAAAAATTTTTATAACTGAGGCCAATATAAAAGATAAATTTGATGATTTCATTACTTATATAATAATCGGTATAATAATTGGAGGAAGGTTGGGTTATATTCTTTTTTATAATCTTGATTACTACTCAGAAAATTTAATCGAAATTTTTAAAATTTGGCAAGGAGGAATGTCTTTTCATGGGGGTTTAGTTGGAATTATATTTGTAAGTATTTTATATTCAAAAAAATTTAATCAAAGTGCTTACGATTATCTAGACATTATTTCTTTAGTTGCACCGATAGGAATATTTTTTGGAAGAATCTCGAACTTTATTAACTCTGAATTATATGGAACTGAAACTAATCTACCTTGGGCAGTAAAATTTATTCAAATTGACAATTTATATAGACACCCCTCACAACTATATGAAGCATTATTTGAGGGGGTTATTTTATTTTTTATATTAATATATTTTAGAAGAAAAAGTTTTGCCAAAACTCCAGGATTTATTTCTGGTTTATTTGTATCTTTTTATTCAGTATTTAGATTTGGAATTGAGTTTTTTAGAGTACCAGATGAACAATTGGGTTATCTATTATTTAATTTTACTATGGGTCAAATATTAAGCTCTATATTACTTCTAATTGGAATTTACTTAATAGTTAGCAAATATGAAATTAAAAAACATTAGTAATATACCATTAGATAAATTCATTAATTTATCTCTATATGATAAAAAATTTGGTTACTACATGAAAAAAAATCCTTTTGGTAAACAAGGAGACTTCATAACAGCACCAAATATTTCAAGGCTTTTTTCTGAAATGATTGCTATTTGGGTTGTAAGTTTCTGGCAAAGCTTAGGGTCTCCAAAAAAATTCAACTTAATTGAACTTGGTGCAGGAAATGGAGAAATGATGAAGGTGTTAATTGAGAGCTTTAGGAATTTTCCAATTTTTCTAAATTCATGTAACTTTATTATTCATGAAAAGAGCCCATACTTAATTAAATTGCAAAAAAAAAAACTAATAAATTCAAAAATTGCTTGGGTATCAAATATTAATAAAATAAAAAAAATTCCTAGTATTTTTGTAGCCAATGAATTTTTTGACTCAATGGCAATAAAACAATTCAAAAAAAGAGGAAATTTTTGGTTTGAAAAGTTTGTTAATATTAAAGATAAAAACAATGTTTTTTTTTTTGAAAAAAAATTTAATATCAAAAAAGCTGAAAAAAAAATTAATTTTAATATCTCTAAAAATCAAAATTTCATAGAATACTCAGAACTTGGGTTAGATTATTTAAGAAATATATCAAAATTAATTAAAAAAAATACTGGAGGAATATTAATAATAGACTACGGATATAATTCAAAGAAAATGAAAGATACGTTGCAAGCTGTATCAAATCATAAAATTGCCAACATTTTACATAATATAGGTAGTATAGATATAACTCATAATATAAATTTTGATCTTTTTAAAAAATTCATAAATAAGATGGGTGGTTTGAAAATTAACTTAACTACGCAAAAGAATTTTTTAATTAATATGGAAATTAAGAAAAGAGCAGAAATAATTTCAAAAAATCTTAATTTTTACAAAAAAGCTGATATTTACTACCGACTTGAAAGACTCATAAATGAGAAACAAATGGGTAATTTATTTAAAGTTATGTTAATTAAAAATCAAAAAAATAAATTCAAATTAGGATTTTAAAGCTGTTTAAATCTAAAAAATTATCGATACAAAAAAAAATTAGTCATGGTTTTTTTAATCGAAAAGGAGGGAAATCAAAAGGTATTTATAAAAGTTTAAATTGTGGGCTAGGTTCTAATGATAAAAAAAATAAAGTTAAATTGAACTTAAATATCGTAAGAAGAAAGATTAGCAAAAAATCGAAAAATATTTTTTTACTGAATCAAATTCATAGTAATAAATTAATTTATATAGATAAAAACTTCGATCTGAAAAGAAATATAAAAAAAGCTGATGCAATAATCACCAATAAGAAAAAGCTTCCTATTGGTGTTTTAACTGCAGATTGTGTTCCAATTTTATTATATGAAAATAAAAAAAATATGATTGCTGCTATTCATGCTGGATGGAAAGGAGCTTACAAGGGTATAATAAGAAAAGTGATAAATTTTATGATAATGAAGGGTTGTCAAAAAAATTGTATTACAGCTGCAATTGGTCCTTGTATCAAACAAGATAATTACAATGTAAAAGAGAAATTTAAGAAAAAATTTATCCAAAAAAATAGAAATAATAAAATTTTTTTTAAAAATAAAAAAAATGTCATTTATTTTGATTTACCTAACTTTGTAAAATCTCAACTTAAATTAAACAAAATCACAAAAATTGATAACATAAATATAGATACTTTTGATAAAAAAAATAATTTTTTTAGTGCAAGGCGATCTATAAGATTAAAACATGATGATTATGGTAGAAATATTTCAATAATTATGATTAATTAAACTTTTCAATGAAACTATTAACTGGAAACAGCAACAAAGTTCTAAGCAAAAATATTGCAAAATATTTAAAATCAAAACTTGTAAATTCTAGTATTAAGAAATTTTCTGACGGTGAGATCTATGTAGAGATTAATGAAAATATAAGAGGAAATAGTATTTTCATTATTCAGTCAATTTCATCTCCTGCAAATGATAATTTAATGGAGCTGTTGCTTTGTATAGATGCTTTAAAAAGGTCATCTGCAAAAAACATAACTGCTGTTATTCCATATTTTGGTTATGCAAGACAAGACAGAAAAGTTGTTCCTAGAACTTCAATTTCAGCTAAACTTGTTTCTAATTTAATTACTAAGGCAGGAGCTGATAGAGTTGTGACAGTTGATTTACACGCAGGTCAAATTCAAGGTTTTTTTGATATCCCAGTAGATAACCTTTTTGCAACACCAATATTTGCAAGGCATGTAAGAAAAAAAATTAAAAGTAAGAAAATTATTTGTGTTGCACCAGATGTGGGTGGTACAGAAAGAGCGAGAGCACTAGGAAAACTTTTGAATGTTGGTTTAGCTATTGTTGATAAAAGAAGACCAAAACCTGGTCAATCTCAAGTAATGAATGTAATTGGTGATGTGAAAGACCAAACTTGTATTATTGTAGATGATATAATTGACTCAGGTGGAACTATTGTAAATGCTGCTAAAGCTTTAAAAGAAAGAGGAGCAAAAGAAGTTTATGTTTATATTACCCATGGTGTTTTAAGTGGAGATGCTGTTAAAAAAATAAAAACTTCTGTAATTAAAAATTTAGTTATCACGGATACTATTGATAATATTTCTAAAACAAAAAATGTTAAAAACATAGAAGTTTTGCCAATTTCAGGTCTAATGGGTGAAGCAATAAAAAGAATATCAAATTCAACATCAGTTTCAGATTTATTCAAATAATAACCCTTGATTATTTGTTAACATGGGGTAAAAACCTCTGTTTTATGTATTCACTTGAAGCTAACATTAGAGATAACTCCACTAAAGGACAATTGAATGCCATTAGAAATAGTGGTGATGTTCCAGCTATTATATATGGTGGAAAAGATAAAAATCAAAAAATTTCTATTTCAAAAAAATTACTTAAATTTTTAATTGAAAAAGAAAATTTTCTGTCGAATATTATTACTTTAAATATCGACGGAAAATCACAAAATGTTTTACCCAGAGAAGTTAAATATCATATCTTGAGTGATGAGCCTACTCATGTAGATTTCCTAAGAGTTCTCCCTGGTGTAAATATAAAGATTGAGGTTCCAGTAAATTTTATAAACCATGAAAAATCTCCAGGACTAAAAAGAGGTGGAGTCTTAAATATAGTTAGAAGAAAAGTAGAATTAAAATGTCCTAGTGAAAAAATACCTGAAAGTTTAACAATAGATCTTGATGGAGTTGACATCGGTGAAAGTTTTAAAATTTCATCTGTAAAACTGGACGCTGAAGTTTCTCCAACAATTCAAGGGAGAGATTTTGTTATAGCTACCCTAGCAGCGCCAACAGTTATGAAAGAACCCGAAAAACCAGTAGAGGCAGAAACTGCAGAGGGTGAAGCAGGTACAGAGGGAGCTGAAGCAGCAGCCGAGGGTGATAAGCCAACTGCAGACGGAGAAAAAGGTGATAAAAAAGATAATGAAAACAAAAAACCTGCTGAAAAAAAACAAGCTGAAGAAAAAAAGTAATTACTTAAATTTGAAAGTTTCAATCCATTATTTATGCTTTTATTTGTAGGATTAGGAAATCCAACCCCTGATAGTGAAAACAATAGACACAATGTTGGGTTTAAAATTATAGACTCTATTAATAAAAAATTTGGTTTATCAAAACAAAAACCTAAATTTAAGGGACTTTTAACCACTGGGAATATTGGTAGTAAAAAAGTTTATGCAATCAAACCTCTTACTTTTATGAATAATTCAGGAATATGTATAAGAGAATTAATAGAATATTTTAAAATTGATGCTGAGGATGTAATTGTTTTTCACGATGATCTTGATGTTGAATTAGGAAAAATAAAAGCTAAATTTGGTGGATCAAACGCAGGACATAACGGTATTGCATCTATTGATAAATTTATTGGTAAAGACTACTCAAGAGTAAGGGTTGGAATCGGAAAACCCAAAAATGGTATGGAGGTGTCAGACTATGTTTTGCAGAACTTCGATGAAGATGAAACTGTTGAAATAGAAAAAATTTCAAAAGAAATAACTGAGTCAGTTTCTATTCTTGTGGAAAAAAAATTGGATTTATTTTCTAGTACCATAAATAATAAATAATGAGCTTAAAATGTGGAATAGTAGGATTGCCAAATGTTGGTAAATCAACTTTATTTAATGCGTTAACAAACTCAAGTAAAGCTCAAGCTGCGAACTTTCCATTTTGTACAATCGATCCAAATGTTGGTGTTGTGCCAGTGCCAGACAATAGATTGGAGAATTTAGCTAAAATATCCAAATCAAAAAAGATTATTAATACAACTATTTCATTTGTTGATATTGCAGGTTTAGTTAAAGGAGCCTCTAAGGGAGAGGGTCTAGGAAATAAGTTTCTTTCTCATATAAGAGAGGTTGATGCAATTATACATATGATTAGATGTTTTGACTCAGCTGATATTCAAAATGTGAACCCGAATGTTGATCCTATAAGAGATATCGAAATTATTGAAACTGAAATGAAGCTAGCAGATCTTGAGTCTATTCAAAAAAGACTTGAAAAAAATAATAAAAAAAATATCGATGAAGAACAGTTAAAAATTTTAAAAATTGCCTTAGAATGTATCAATAACGACGATGATATCTTAATTTTAAGAAATGATTTTGGCAAAAAACAACTCAATCAAAGTGGTCTATTATCAATTAAACCTAGGATATTTGTTTGTAATGTAGATGAACAAAGTATTCATACAGGTAATGATTATACAAAAAAATTTATAGATAAATTTGGACAAGAGAACACCTTGATTGTTTCAGCTGATATTGAAAATCAAATAAACTCCTTCGACACCAAGGAAAAGAAAAACTATATGGAAATGATTGGTTTAAAAGAGATAGGATTAAATATGTTGATTAAAAAAAGTTATCAAATCCTTGAATTAGATACTTATTTTACATCGGGACCTGAAGAAACTAGGGCTTGGACAATTCAAAAAAATTGTTTAGCCCCTCAAGCAGCTAGTGAAATTCACACAGATTTTGAAAAAGGATTTATAAGAGCGGAAACAGTATCTTATGACGATTTTATAAGTAATGATGGTTGGGTAAATTCAAAAACTAATGGCAAAATGAGGTTGGAAGGAAAAGATTATATTGTTAAAGATGGTGATGTTTTAAATTTCCGTTTCAACACGTGACCAAATTCTTTTCATACTAAAATAAACTAGCACTGTTAAAATAATCAAATATATTATAGCTTTAAAGCCCATTTGGTGCCTAGTTTCAAGATGTGGTTCAGCAGTCCACATTAGAAAAGTTGTAACATCTTTGGACATTTGTTGAACTGTTGCCTCAGTACCATCACCATATTCTATAAGTCCATCAGAAAGTTGATTGGACATTTTAATTTTGTTCCCGTACATATACTTGTTATAATAAACACCGTCATCCAAGATTACCCCTGATGGAGGGTCTTCATAACCTTGTAATAAAGAATAAATATAATCCACACCTCCTCCTCTTGCTTTAACTAAAACCGACATATCTGGAGGATAAGCACCACCATTAGCAGCCTGAGCTGCTTTAACGTTCTCGTATGGCATTACAAATTTATCAGATAATTTACCAGGTCGAGTGAACATTTCACCATCTGCATTTGGCCCATCAGTAACTTCAAATGATGCTGCAATTGCTTTTGCTTGTTCTACAGAAAATTCTGGCCCTCCTTTTTCAGCTAAGTTTCTATAACTCAAATATTTCATAGAGTGACAAGACGAGCAAACTTCTGTGTAAACTTGATAACCCCTTTGTAGAGCTCCTCGATCAAATTTTCCAAAAAGACCCTTAAAACTCCAATCAGTTTTTAAATATTCAACTTTTTCTGCTGCGTTTGACTTTAAAGAAATTCCAATAATCAATGTTATTAAAAATAGTGTCCTGAAAAAATTTTTCACTTACTCTTTTAAACTTTCTTTATTTTTAGCCATCGCTAGATTTGGAGATCCACCAAGTACAGGTTCTGTAATACTTAATGGAACTGGAGTAGTTTTTTCTGTGTATCCTAAGACTGGAAGGATTACTAAAAAATGTAAGAAGTAATATGCTGTAGCAACTCTTGCAATTAGTAAGTACAAACCTTCTGCTGGCATAGCGCCCACGTATCCTAAAATTAAAACATCCGCTACTAGGATCCAATAAAATTGTTTATATAATGGTCTAAATACTGCAGATCTAATTTTTGAAGTATCAAGCCAAGGTAATGCTGCTAAAATCAAAATTGCCGATAACATTGCAATTACACCTAAAAGTTTATCTGGGACTGATCTTAAAATTGCATAAAATGGTAAGAGGTACCACTCTGGCACAATATGTGCTGGGGTGACTAACGGATTAGCTTCTATATAATTATCAGCATGACCCAATATATTTGGGGTATAAAAAACAAAAAAGGCAAACACAATCATAAACATTAACAAAGCAAAGCCATCTTTAATTACAATATAAGGATGAAATGGAACGGTATCTTTAGACGGTTTCTGAATATCTATCCCTACTGGATTATTGTTACCTGGAACATGAAGTGCCCAAATATGAAGCACAACTAATCCTAAAATTAAAAAAGGAATTAAGTAATGTAATGTAAAAAATCTTGTTAATGTCGGGTTGTCTACTGAATAACCACCCCACAACCAAGTTACTATTCCTTCACCTACTAAAGGAATTGCACTAAATAAATTTGTAATAACTGTTGCTCCCCAGAAACTCATTTGTCCCCATGGAAGAACGTAACCCATGAAAGCTGCTGCCATCATCAATAGATAAATGATAATACCAATAATCCATATTATTTCTCTTGGTGATTTATAAGATCCGTAAAACAAAGATCTGAAGATATGAATATAAACCGCTAAAAAAAACATTGATGCTCCGTTTGCATGAATGTATCTTATCAACCATCCATAGTTTACATCTCTCATGATGTGCTCAACACTTTCAAAAGCCATATCAGCATGTGCAATGTAATGCATAGCAAGTGTAAGTCCTGTTACAATTTGAGTTATCAAACAGAAAGTAAGTATTCCACCAAAAGTCCACCAATAGTTTAAATTTTTCGGCGTAGGGTAATCTGTAAGGTGACTTGCTAAAGAAAGTAATGGAAGTCTATCGTTAAACCATTTTCCAAATTTTGATTTAGGTGTGTATTCGTGCTCACTCATTATATCTATTATCCAATTTTAATTGTATTAGCATTAACAAATTCGTATTTCGGAACTTCCATATTAGTTGGGGCTGGACCTTTTCTAATTCTTCCTGAAGTGTCATAATGTGAGCCATGACATGGGCAGAACCAGCCATTATAATCTCCTTTATCATTAAGAGGGACACACCCTAGATGAGTACAAACACCGAGCATCACTAACCATTCTGGATTCTTTGCTCGATCTTCATCTTTTTCAGGATGTTTTAAATCCTCCATTTTAACTGATTTAGCATCTGAGATTTCCTCTTGAGTTCTTCTTCTAATAAAAACTGGTTTACCTCTCCAAAGAACTGTAATTGTTTTTCCTGGAGTTAATGAGCTGACATCTACTTCTGTGCTAGCTAAAGCTTTGACTGAAGCATCTGGGTTCATTTGGTCAATCATTGGCCAAACGGTAGCTCCTACACCCACAGCTCCGACTGCATAAGTGGCAGTAAATAGAAAATCTCTTCTTTTAGTTTTTTTTTCTGACATCAAAAATATAGTATTTGGTTCCTAATATACGAATTCATATAGTATAAAAAAGAATAATTTCTACTGTAAGAATGACACATAATAAGGATATTTAACTTACATAGTAAGGTTTTAAGCGACTTCAGCACACTAAAATGAGTAATCTTTAATAATAAAGCTTTCATGCGAATCTTGATATTATTTGGCTTGATTGCAATAATTGATAAGACTAAATCAGCATAAAGTAATAACCCATAAAAAATGTGACAACATAAGTCACTGGCATTACTGTTTTATAATAAAACCTTATTCTATTTAAATAGACTCTGTCAACATCCCCAAGATCGGATGCTTTTGCACTTGTTCTTTGACGTAAAAAATATGACTCTGATATTGAAAATAATATTGTAATTATATTAAACGTATAACCTAAAAATATCAGCCAATCTAACAAAGTAATATATTGAAGCTCAGGAGTTTGACCCAAAGATACAAAGTCGAATGCAACGAAGGTAAATAATAGAGAACACAATGTTACAATTCTACCATCCATTAATCGCATAAATACAGCCGCATATGTCAAAAAGGTAATACCAATAATTGGCATAATTAACTTAAATAAATATGAAGCCCAATTTCGTTGAAAGTAAAATTCTGAAACTATTGAGTGTTTAGAATAATCTGAATAAACATCGACTAAAGGTTCTGACATTGGAAATGATATGTATCTTGCAATTTTCCAACCTGGAAAAGAAATATTATTATAATCATTATCTTTAGTTTCATTTAGAAGGACTTTAAACTGATCAGATCTTTCAATAAATAATTTATCATAAATTTCTGATGAAATATTAAATCTCAACTCATGATTATCAAAAGGGTACATTCTATAATTAAATTCTGGAATAGCATATTCTACTTGTTCATCGTAATAGGCATATTCTACCGTGCCATCGTAATAAATAAGTACTTGCGGTTCTGCATTACTCTGAACTTTTAAATGATTATCATAACTCATGAAAAAATTAAAAAATTTTCCATCTTCTAATCCAGAATTTAAATCATATTCACAAACTACAATTTTTTTAGATTTTGATATTGCAACTGTCTCATTAATGACCGCTAACTCCTCAGAAAAATCTTGTTCAGCTAAAACTTTAAATATTACTCTTTCTAGACCAGGTTCCTTGTAAGAAAAAGTTCTTTGATCAATTGCAATTGATAATATTGCTTTTTCCTCATCAATATTTATTCTTTTTATATTATGATAAGCTTTAAGAAGAACTTCTTCTTTTAATTTTTTTTTGGCTCCAAATTCAATTTGTTCATAAATTTTACCACAGGTTTGTTTTGAAAATAATTGATGGAAGATAATTCTTTTTTCTGCCTCTAACATTGAGACTTCTATTGCGAAAGATTTTGAAAATATAAAAGTCGATAAAAAAACTAAAAAAAATAATGTTTTTTTCACCTATCTAAAATAAATTTGAGTTAGTTAAATCTTTTAAAATCAACATCAAGTTTACTATAATCAACCATTAAATATCCACTTGAGTGCATTTCTGTAGCCCAAAGAACCTCCTGAGCCATTACACCAACATAACCAACTGAGCTTCCAATATAATTAAATTTATAAATATTTATACCTGAGGCTGATTTACCAACATTCTCTATATTTGTTTTTAATCTTATATCAGAAAAGAATTTTTTGACTTTCTTTCCAGTTTTTTTTGCTTTCCTAGCTGCATCATTTGCAGCTTGCTGTGCTCTTCTTCTTGCTTCAGCTGCTGCTTGTTCTGCTCTTCTTCTTGATTCAGCTGCTGCTGCCTCTGCTCTTCTTCTTGCTTCAGCTGCTTGTTGTTCTGCTCTTCTTCTTGCTTCAGCTGCCGCTTGCTCAGCTTTTCTTCTTTGTTCTGCTGCTGCTTCCTCTGCTCTTCTTCTTGCTTCAGCTGCTGCTTGCTCTGCTTTCTTTTTAGCTGCGGCTGCTGCTGCTTCAGCTTTCTTTTTAGCTGCTAAGGCTGCTTGCTCTGCTTTCTTCTTAGCTTCTGCTGCTGCTTGCTCTGCTTTCTTTTTAGCTGCTGCGGCTGCTTGTTCTGCTTTCTTTTTAGCTGCGGCTGCTGCTGCTTCAGCTTTCTTACGTGCTTCCTCTGATGCTCTTTTTGCTGCTGCCTCCGCTTTTCTTTTAGCTGCTTGAGCAGCTTTTTTTGCTTTACGTGCTTGTTCTTCAGCTGCTTTCTTTGAAGCAGCTGCTGCGGCTTCTGCTTTCTTCTTAGCTGCTAAAGCTTGTTGTTCTGCTTTTTGTTTTGCTGCTGCGGCTGCTTGTTCTGCTTTCTTTTTTGCTTGTCTAGCTGCTTTCTGTGCTGCTTTCTTTGCTTTTATTTTTGCTTCTACAGCAACTTGTTTAGCAGCTTCTGTTGCTCTCTTTGAAGTTTCTTCTGCAGCTTTTTTTGCAGCTGCTGCTGTTTGTTCTGCTTTCTTTTGAACTGCTCCTGCAGCTTTTTTTGCAGCGTCTGCGGCTGCTTGAGCATTAACTTTATTACTAATTGCAGATGCTGGGACATTCAAACTTGCTAATCTTACTGTTTGACTAGCTACATTAGTTGCTTGGGAAATTGCTTTTTTTTGTATCTTCCCTTTTTTTAATGCTTTAATCGTTTTTTTAGTTTCTTTAACAGCTTTCTTTCCTGTTTTTTTACCTTGGTTAAAACCTTTGGTTACAGCTTTAGCTGCTTTCTTTTTGGTTTCTCTAACTTTTAATTTTTCTTGAATTTTTCCTTTGGCTGCTGCGTTAACAACATTACCAACAGCATCTATTTCCTTTTTTACTCCTAATTTTTTTGCTTGATCATCTATTGCACTTCTAACTAACTTAGCTTCTTTAGATGTTGTAACTTGTCCTGCAGCTTGAAGAGTGCCTTCAATTGGTTTTGCTTTATAAACATCTTGAGCGATTGCAAAAGTATCTACTTCAACTGCAAGGGAAACCTCTGCACCAATACCCAGTCTTGCACCAATGTCTACTTCTGCTGATACGACACCATCTGTTCCAACTGAAGCTCCCCCGCCAATTTCTCCTCCAACTGAAGTTCCTATTGAAGCACCACTACCAACAGTAGCTCCACCATATTTTCCGTCAACTCCTGCTTCACCTGTTGCTTCAACTGCTGCTCCTGCGTATGCCTCTGCTCCTCCTTCAGCACCCGCTCTACCATCATCTAAACCTACAAAACCTGACGTTTCTGCTCCTGCGCCTGCTGTTGCGGAAACTCCTCCAGTTGCACTCGCATCTGTATTGCTATCTAAACTTCCTGAAACTCCCGCTGATGCTTCTGCACTAACTGATGCTCCAACACTTCCTTCTGCTGTCACTGCTGTGTTTGTAACTTCAGCTCCTGCTGATGCTCCTGCTTCAGCGCCAACTGATGCTCCTGCTTCGGCAGTTACTCCTCCAACAGTTGTACTTGCTCCTGCTTCAGCGCCAACTGATGCTCCTGCTTCTGCTGAAACACTTGTGTCTGTAACTTCAGCTCCTACTGAAGCTTCTGCACTTGTAGAAGCCGATGCTTCTGAAGTCATTGTTTGATCACCTACTTGAGTAGAAGAGCTTGTACTTGCATCAGCACCTACCCCCACATCTCCATGAAGATTTGGCATTTCGAAAGCTTTGACACTTGTGCCTATTAAAAAAAATAAACTAAAAATAAGAGAAGTAAAATATTTCATAATTTTTTAAACTATGCATATTTTGAAAAAAAAATATATGCTCAAAGTGGGATTTTTTTATTTTCCTAATTTTTCAACTAGGAATAGAAAAAAGTTTTTAATGATTTAATTCCTCAAATTTATGGACTTTGAAATGCTGAATGAAAATGCGTCAGAGATATAATCATAATTAATTATATTTGACTCTGAAAATGTTTTTTCAAAAGCAAAATTAATCACCAAATTTTTATTGGGATCAAGAAAAGCAACAAGATCTCCCAAAGCTTTACTAATTGAAAAATCAAAAGTATTTACGGCGTCAGATCTTTGGCTGGCGCTGAAAGAAGTGTCAGCGTCTTTGTAATCTGTGAATGTTATACTATCACCAAAAGAAAAATAAGCCCATGGATGAGAAAAATTTACTCTCAGATCAGTGGCATAAGACTCGTAATCATTTCCTGCATCTACTACTACGTCAGAATCAGAGTAAGATAGACCTGCAGTGAATGAAACTTTATCACTTTTATAAAAATCATATCCTAAAGAAAAACTATCTGTTGTAGAATTATAATCTCCTTTTGAGGTGTAACTGGTATTTTGATCATATTTAGTATCACCTAAAGAATATCCATAACTAAATTTATGACGATCTCCCTTAGTAAAAGAACCATTTACACCAACAAGATATGACAACATTTCAGCACTAGATTTATTTTCATACTTACTTAACATCAAATATGGAGACAGATTTAATCCACCCAAATAAGTATCTAAAGAAAAAACAGCTCCATAATTATCATAATCCCCTGTTCCTTGGTCTTGATCAGACTGTCCTGAGTTTACATTCATCATAATAGATGACTTTTCACCAAAAAACTTAAAGGCAGTTAGACCTACACTTTTTGTAGTAGTATTATCAAATCTTGGATCTGCAAAAGCAACTATTTCATTGCTGCTTACTTGTAAATTTTTTTTTGTAACTCCACTGACATTGTTGTCTTGATTATATCCATAAGACAATGAGGCAGACACCATCCACTTTTTTGGTTCTGCTTTTGGTTCATTATGAATAAAATTAAATGAAGATTCGATTTGATTTACATATGATAATTGTTCATCTGTTGTATTTTTATTTTGCTTAATTTCATCAATTAAAACTAATGCTTCATCTCTCATTCCAGCATTTTTATAAAGGTTAAGTAAATCTAATTTAATTTTAACATTATCAGGATAAACTTTACTCATCCTTTTAATTGAAGATATACCTTCATTGATATGTCCGGCTTTAAACTGTTGTCTAGCAAATTGATAATTCAGTTTGAGATCTTTGGGATTTTGAAGAATTTGACTCCAAGTAACATTTTTTTTTGCAACATATTCATTTTTAATACTTTTTTTTTTAAGTATGTCCTCTGAGAGCTTGCTAATTTCTTGCATATTTGAAAGAAGAGTTGGTTTAGATTTTGTCTGATGAGTAAAAAGATTTGTCATATGAGACAGTAAATTTTTATTATTCAAATTATCATTTATTGACTGCTCAATTTTAGAGACAAATTTAATATTCTCTTCTGTAGAATTTGAATTTTTTTTAATATCTTCAATCAAACCTAAGGCTTCTTCATTTAATTTTGCTTGATTGTAAATTGCAAGTAAATCTAACTTTATTTTAATATTATTTGGATAAATTTCACTTAAACTTTTAATTGCAAATATACCTTCATCTATATTACCCGATTTAAATTGTTCTCTCACATATTTATAAACTAATTTAATATCTTTAGGATTTTGTAAAATTTGTTTCTTAGTTGTTGCTTCATCACTTTTAATTTTTCTTTCCTCTTTTTTAACTTTTTTTTTGATAGTAAAAAATGAGTCTACCATTTTTAAAAGTAAGCTTTCTCTTTTGCTTAGGTCTTTTTTAAAACCATCAAATTTTTTGTCTTCAACTTTTACTTTTTGATTAACTTGATTAAAATTAAATAATAACCTTGAATATTCATCCTCGTAAAATAATTTTGAAAATTTAATTGAATCTTTTGAATAGTTTTTTGATCCAACTTTTATATTCTTAAATGAAAATGATATTAAAGCTATTAAGACAAAGATTAATACTAAAATTGCATATAAATTTCGATTTTTTTTTTGTGTCTTAGTCATTTAAACTGCTAACTATTTTATTATAATTATTTTACCACAGTCAAATTTATATTTATATTATTCTCATGAAAAACGAAAAACAGGACATAGGTATTAGAATAGCTCTTTATGAACCAGATATTCCTCAAAATACCGCAGCTATAATTAGAATTTGTGCTTGCCTCGGTGCAAAATTAGAAATTATTGAGCCATGTGGTTTTTTACTAAGTGATAAAAGATTTAAAAGAGTTGTAATGGATTATATGGATGAAAAGGAGATAAAATTTTATCAAAGCTCAGATCATTTTTTTGAGTCAAAAAAGAGTTGTAGAATTATATTGATGACTACAAAAGCATCTGTATCTTATACTTCTTTCAAATTTGATAAAAATGATACAATTTTATTTGGAAGAGAAAGTGCTGGAGTTCCAGATAAAATTCATAAGTTGATTAAAAATAGGCTGAAGATACCAATGAAAAATAATAAACGGTCACTTAATATTGCTTCCTCAGTATCTATTATTTTAGCAGAAAGTTTAAAACAAATTAATTTGATTTAATATGGATCAAAATATAAAGAAAAATTTAGCTAGTAACTGGTTTAAAACACTTCAAAACGTTTTTTGTAATGATATCTCTAAACTTGAAGGTAATAGAGTTAAATTTAAATCTACAAGCTGGAAAAGAAACAATCAAAAAGATGAAGGTGGAGGCGAATACAGAATACTACAGAATGGAAAAGTTTTTGATAAAGTGGGTGTAAACTTTTCAAAAGTTTATGGAAAGTTTCCTAAAAAATTCCAAAAAAATATTCTTGGAGCTCAAAAAGATCCAAGATTTTGGGCATCTGGTATCTCTGTAGTTATGCATATGAAAAATCCTTTGATACCTGCTATGCATTTTAACACCAGATATATTTGCACATCACGTGATTGGTTTGGTGGTGGAATGGATGTGACTCCATCAAATATCGATCAAACTGAAAAAAAGGAATTCCATAAAATCTTAAGAAATATGTGTAATAGACATAATAGAAATTATTATAAAAAATATAAAAAATGGTGTGATGAATATTTTTATTTACCTCATAGAAAAGAACCCAGAGGCATCGGAGGTATTTTTTTTGATTATAAAGAAAATAATTTTGAGAAAGATTTTAAATTTGTAAGAGACGTTGGTGTAACTTTTCAGTTAATCTTTAATAAAATTATTGAAAAAAAAATTAAAAAAAAATGGACTAGTAAAGATAAAGAAATACAATACATAAAACGTGGTAGATATACTGAGTTTAACCTGTTGTATGACAGAGGAACCAAATTTGGATTACAAACAGGTGGTAACACTGAAGGAATACTAATGTCACTGCCCCCAACAGCTAAATGGAAATAATATGGATAAAGAACCAATTACTTTAAATGGATTAAACAAAATAAAAGAAGAACTAATTTTTTTAAAAGAAAAAAAAAGGCCTGAAATTGTAGCTGCCATTGCTGAGGCAAGATCGCATGGAGATTTAAAAGAAAACGCTGAATACCATGCGGCTAAGGAGGAACAATCGCATAATGAAGGGCGCATTAATGAGATAAATGATATTATTGCTAGAGCTAATGTGATTGATGTAACAAAGCTTAATAATGATGGTAAAGTAATTTTTGGTTCAACTGTATTTCTTGAAAATTTAGATAATGGGGAAAAAATCAGTTACAAGATTGTTGGTAAGGATGAAGCAGATCTTAAAAAAAAATTAATTTATTTTCAGTCACCAATTAGTAAAGGCCTGATTGGGAAAAAGAAGAGTGATTTAGTTGAAATAAATACTCCAGCAGGGGCAAAAAATTTTGAAATAAAAGACGTTAAATATATCTAACTGTTGACTATATTATCTACATCCTTATCAGATATTTTGAAATTATTTTTTACCCAGTGATCTTCTATAATTCTTAATTTATCACCTAGTTGTTTTCCCTCTGGAATTTTATATTTTTTCATTAAGAAATCACCATTAACTGGCATTATAGGGGTTATTTTTTTTTCATAATGTTCGATTAATTCTTTAAAGGAATTATCTACTTTCTTAGACTTTATTATTTTATGACATAAAATATCTAGAATAACTTCTTTTCCTTTATAATAAAAAATTTTGTCCATATTGTTTTTTGTAAATGTCTTAGAGTTAATTTTTTCTTTAAAAAAATTGTCAATACTTTTAATCCTTTTTTTATCTTTATTAGAAATGTTGAATTTATATAAAAAATAATCTGCATTATCAGTTTCATCAATAATCATTAGAGATAATAAAAAAATAAAGTCTTTTTCTTTCAAAAGATCTTTTTGAATTGAATTAAGTTTTGAAAAAATCTTTATATTTCTAAATTCTGGAAAAATCATTAGAATTAGCTCTAAGCTGATTTTATCTTTTAATAATTTTTCCAATGTTTCAAGTTTTGCAATTTTTTTTAGTTCATCTAGTAATCGTTCTTTTGATAGTTTTAGAATTCCACTAATATTTATTTTTAATTTTTTAATATTCTCTGAATTATGTTGTTGTTTCGAATAATTAAGGAAAAATCTTAAATATCTTAATATCCTTAAATAATCTTCTTTTATTCTTTTATCTGCTTCCCCAATAAAATTTACAATGCCATTCTCTAAATCCTGTTTTCCATTAAATGGATCAAATAGATTCCCGTCTTTATCTGAATAAATTGAATTAATTGTAAAATCTCTTCTTGAGGCATCTTCTTTCCAATCTTTTGAAAATTCAACTTTTGCATGTCTTCCGTCTGTAGATACATCTTTTCTTAAGGTTGTTATTTCAAAAATATAATTGTCTTCAATCGCAGTAATTGTGCCATGTTCGGTGCCACTTTCAAAATATTTTATATTATTTTTTTTTAGTGCTTCGCAGACTTGTTTTGGTTCTAAATTAGTTGCTAAATCTATATCATCAACTTTTTCTTTATTAATTATTTTTCTTATGCATCCACCTACATATCTTATTTCACTTTCAGATGAATAAGAATTTATTGCTCTAAAAATTTTATATGAAGGTGTTTTTTTCGTAAGATCTTGAACATTTAGACTAATGTGATCTAAATTATTAGATCTTGAAAAAATTTTATCTAAAAAGCTTCTCATAATTGGCTGGGGCGCTAGGATTCGAACCTAGGATGCAGGTACCAAAAACCCGTGCCTTACCGCTTGGCTACGCCCCAATATAAAATTGATATAACACAAAAAAATAAAATTTATATAGTTTTTGATAATATACACCAGTAATTTTTATATTTTTTATGAAACATTTTTTTAGCAATTTCACATCTATATTTTGATTGAAAATATGCAACTAAAGCAGAACCCGATCCTGTCATTCTTACGAGGGATGGCTTAGATAAGTTTTCTAAAAATGATTTGATTTCTCTTAATTTACTGTATTTAGAAAGTGCAATTGGCTCCAGTGAATTATCCATTTTTTTTAAATAATCAAAATTAAACATATTTAAACTAGGATTATTAAACTTTGGTTTATTAAACTTTTTTACTTTAGAGTATATTTCTCTAGTAGAGCAACCAAAATTAGGTTTTACAATTAATGAGTAAAATTTTTTACAATTATAAAATCTTTTTATTTTATTATTTGACATCAAAACAGAGCTAGTTGGGTTAAGACCTAATAATACATCTGAGCCAACTAACTTTGAAATTTTGATTACTTCTTTTTTGCTAATTTTAATAATATTTTTTTTTAAAAAATAATTCAAAATATTTGATGCATTCATAGAACCACCACCCAACCCTGCTTTTGAAGGAATCTTTTTTTTTATTCTAACTTTGAACTTTTTGTTATTCAGTAATTTTTTTTCATCCAAAATATTAAGTAACTTAGAAACTGTATTGTTCTTACCTATATTTTTAGAAAATTTACCTGTAAAGGAAATCTTGTGCTTATTAGAATTTATTTTTTCTATAAAAATTTCATCATGTAGATAGACAAAGACAATTACGGTCTCAATTTCATGTAAAGAAGAATTTTTTCCAGTAATATTTAATGCTAAATTCAATTTGGCGTGCGATTTTATCTTATCTGCTTCCATTAAGAATTTTGAAGACCGTCGATCATTTTTTTATTAATATTTTCTATCATCTCAGTCTCTGTGCTTTCCATCTTTAATACATTGCTCCAAAAGTATCTAGCTTGTATTTTTCTATCCAACATCCACAATATATCTCCGTAATGATCATTAACGATCGGATCCTCAGGCATTAACTCAACTGCCCTTTTTATAAATTTTTCCGCTTTTAAATAATCATTCACTAAATAATAAGCCCACCCTATTGAGTCGATAATATAAGGATCGTTGTTCTCAAGCTTATAAGCTTTTTCAAGCATATCAATTGCTTCATCAATTTTATAATCCCTCTCTAGCCACGAATAAGCCAAGTAATTTAAAATATAAGCATCATCTGAATTTATATTTAATGCATCAAGTAAATCTCTATCAGCTTTTTCATAGTCTCCACTCCTTTCATAACTACCCCCTCTTCTATAAAGAAGATCGGATTTCATTACTGAATTATCATCTAAAGAATTAATTAATTTTGTATAATATTCAATTGCTTCCTCATATTTTTTTGAATTTTTATAAAAGTTTGCAATATCAAATAAAATTTTATTATTTGGTTTATTAATCTTATCAAACTGTGAAATAATGTAGTTTAAGGACTCTTCTTTATTTTTTTCTTTTTCTATTATTTGAGTTTCTTTTTTAATACGATACCAATAATAGAAATCATTATCTTTTCTAAAATTTTTTAATGTTCTCTTAGCTTTATTATACTCTTTATTAAGATATTGGTTTTCAGCAACAAGAGATAAATTGAATATAAACTTTTGATTAAAAAAATTTGAGAGATTTAAATAAAAATTTGATTTTTCAAAGTTATCCTGAGAGGAATAAAGATTTGAAACTAAAAATAAAAATTCACCAATAATATCATTAGGATTTTTACATGAAAAAAATTTAGTTAATTTTTTATAATTACCGTTTTCAACCCAACTTTTTGCCTGTGATATTAGAAGTGTAGTATTAAGATAATCTAAATTATTTGTAAAATTTTTAACATCATTTATCCTGTTATTTTCAGTAAGGTAAACGAGATAAAAAAAAATGTATCTTATAAAATTACCCTCTTTATCATTTATTAATTCTGAAAAGAATGCGTCAGTAGCAAAATCTCCTAAATAACACCTTTGAAGTGTCTCTGAGATAATCGATAGTTTACCAAAACTTTTTTTATCATTTAATATAACTTTTTCTTTAAATACGTAGATATACTGCCTTAAACTTTCCAAAATAGCTAAATTAAATCTGTCTTTATCATTAACAATATCAGTCAATTCATTTAATTGATCATAAGCCTTTTTGAAATCTCCCTTTTTTAAGTTATCCAAAACTAATAATAAATGTGCATCAAAAAAATTTGTGTTTTCTCTTTCTTTATTGCTTTTTACTAAATTTATCGCCTTATTAATCTTATTTTCTAAAACTAAAGAATATAGATATCTTTTTAAGTAAGGATCATGATTTTCAATTAAAATTCTTGAGGAATTAAAAAATTCCAACGCTTCTGCATTATCTTTATTTTCAAAGGCTACGATACCTGAGAAATATTCAGATAAATTCTGTGCATTGAAATCATTTAAACTAGCACTTTTAGAAAATAGTGGAGTTTGATAAAATAGTGTTATAATTAAAATAAATCTTATTTTTTTTAGAAACATTTTATATCTTATGACTAAAAAGACTTTAAATCAAAATGGCAAATATGTTCAAGAATTGATTGATATTATAGAGCCAAATTTTATTTTTAGTAATGACGCTATAAATAGATTTCAAAGTACAAAAGGCAATATCGATAAGATAAATGGAAATAAATCAGACCAGTTAGATAAGCTACGTGAAAAAATTAGTTCAATTGAAAATTGTAGTTTAAAAGACAACTCAAAAAAACTTATTTTGGGAGATGGCGACCTCAATAGTCCTTTAATGTTAATCGGAGAAGCCCCAGGAGAGTTAGAGGATAATACTGGCAATTCATTTCAAGGGGAAATTGGCTCACTTCTTGAAAGGATGTTGTTAGCTATTAATATAAAAAAAGATAAAGTTTATGCTTCTTATTCAATTAATTTTAGACCACCTGAAGATAGAAAACCAACTTCTCGAGAAATAAAACGTTATTCGATATTTTTAAAAGAACATATATCAATTATTAATCCAAAAATAATTGTTCTAATGGGAAGTACTGCAATGGAAGCTGTTACAAATTTGAATGGTAAAATTTCTACAGAAAGAGGAATATGGAATGAGATCATTTTAAAAAATAAAACTTATCCTATAATGATTACTCTAAGTCCCTCTTATTTAATAAGGTTTCCCGAAAATAAAAAATATTCCTGGGAGGATCTAAAGAAAATTAAACAAAAAATTAAAGATTTGGAAATTAAGATATAATGAAGATTATTGCAGGAGTTGATGAGGTAGGCAGGGGAAGTTTAATTGGACCAGTTTATGCTGCTGCAGTAATTTTGAGTAAATCTATAAATAAAAAATTATTAAAAGACTCAAAAAGTCTTACAAAATCAAAAAGGGAGAAGTTGTCAAAATATATCAAAAAAAATTCAGAATGGTCTATAGGTAAAGCGTCTATTAAAGAAATCGAAAAAATTAATATTCTTCAAGCAAGTTTATTAGCTATGAAACGAGCTATTAAAAAATTAAAAAAAAAACCTGCTCTTGTTTTAATTGATGGAAACACAGTACCGGAAATCAAAAATTATAATCTAAAATCAATAATCAAAGGAGATAAAAAAATTCCATCAATCTCAGCGGCATCAATTATTGCTAAAGTTGCTAGAGATAAAATGATAACTAATCTCGGAAATAAATTTAAAGGATATAATTGGCATCAAAATTATGGTTATGGGACTAAACAACATTTAAATGCTATAAAAAATTTAGGTATCACTAGTCAACATAGAAAGACTTTTTCACCAATTAATAAATTAAAATAGGTTTCACGTAGAAACACAAGATCTAGTTATTCATTAAAATCTTCACACAATTTGAATCCAAATAATTCAATCCTAGGTTGACCCTAGAATCTTTTTGGAGTCTAATTATTTTTTTATAAATGACCTTTGATCTAAAAAACAAATTAATCAACGCAGACTGTTTAGAGGTATTAAGAAAAATTCCTAATGAATCCTTTGATTTAATTTTTGCAGATCCGCCATACAACCTACAATTAAAAAATGAATTAATTAGACCAGACAGAACTAAAGTTAGTGCAGTAAACGAAAAATGGGATCAGTTTGAAAGTTTTAAAAAATATGATGATTTTACATATTCTTGGTTGAGTGAATGCAGAAGAATTTTAAAAAAAGATGGAGCAATCTGGGTTATAGGCAGCTATCACAATATTTTTAGAGTTGGTACATTAATTCAAAATTTAGACTTTTGGATTTTGAATGATGTTATTTGGAATAAAAAAAATCCAATGCCAAATTTCAGAGGAACAAGATTTACTAATGCTCATGAAACTTTAATATGGGCCTCAAAATCGGAAAAATCCAAATATACTTTTAACTATCAATCCTTAAAATGTTTAAATGACGATCTTCAAATGAGATCTAATTGGGATTTACCAATTTGCAATGGCACTGAAAGATTAAAAAAGAATGGAAAAAAAGTTCATTCTACTCAAAAGCCCGAAGCTTTACTTCATAGAATTTTATTAGCAACTTCAAATAAAAATGATTTTATTTTAGATCCTTTTTTAGGTTCTGGAACAACTGCAACGGTCGCTAAAAAATTAGGTAGAAATTATTATGGCATAGAAAAAGAAAAAAATTATTTTAAAGCTGCTGAGCAAAGACTTAAAAATACAAAAGTTATTGAGGATGATTGTTTAGATGCTCTTAAAAATAATAGGTCTAGACCGAGAATACCTTTTGGTTCATTAGTTGAATTAGGAATAATCAAGCCTGGTACTATTATTTTTGATAATAAGAAAAAAATTAGTGCAAAAATTATGGTTGATGGCAGTATCAAGCACGATCAAACGGAGGGTTCAATACATAAAGTGGCTGCTGCAATTTTAGGCACTGATAGTTGTAATGGATGGACATATTGGCATTACAATTTAAATGGTTCAGTAGTTCCAATTGATCACTTAAGACAAAGATTGTTTAATAATACCTAATTTTTATAGATTTTTCCTAAGTAGGCCTCTAAAAATTTTCTATTTTTTACTAATTTTTTCAAAAAGATATTTCTAATAAAAGTTGTTAATCGACTAGATAAATGGAAAGCAAACTGATTTAATTTTGATCTTACATTAACCATCTTTATTTTGTTTACTCTATTCTTAAAAAAATTACTTTCTGTATTATTGACAATATTTCTAAATAATTCATAAGCGCCCTCTATTGATTGAGATGCACCTTGGGCAAATGATGGAGGAAGAGCAAAAAATGCGTCTCCAATTAAATGAATATTTTTAGTTTTTATTTTATAAAAATTATTACTGACAAATACTGGGAATATTTTTAATTCTTTAAGACTTTCTAATAATTCTTTATATTCTAGTGGAACTTTTTCTAAAACATCCTGAATAAAAGAATTATCATTTAGTTGTGAGTAATTTTTTTGTTCCTCAATAGAAAGTTTATATTTCATGATGGCTATAAAATTTAAATCTCCACTTGGATTTACTGGATAAATTACATGATGAAAATCTGAACCTAAAAATAAAGAAATATTTTGATTATCAATATTGTTAGGTGCTTTGTTTAAAATACCTCTAATTGCTAAAGTATCATTGTATTTAGGTTTTATTTTTTTATTCAAAATCAGACTTTTGCTTTTTGAAAAAACTCCATCTGAAATAATTAAATGATCACATTGTTTAATTTCATTGTTTTCAAATAATAATCTAATTTGTTTATCATCTTTATCTATTTTTGAAATATCATAACCAGTTTTTATCGCATCTTCCAAATCTCTTTTCAAAAAGTTGACAAGAGTAGATCTTCTTAAAGTAGTGTACTTACATTTATCTGAATTAAAGTCTGAAATATTTAATTCACAAATTTTATTAGTATTTATTTTTGAGTAAAAATTAATTTTTTTGGGAGTAAATTTCTCTTCATTATTTAATTTTTCAAATCCAATTTCATTTAAAAACTTAATACAGTTTGCTGATATTTGAATACCATAGCCCTTTTCTAAAGTAATGGAGGTGTTTTTTTCATATATTGTGACTTGATAATTTGGATTTCTTTTAAATAAGTTAGCAATAAACAATCCAGAAATCCCGGCTCCTATGATAGCTATTTTCTTCATCAATTTCTTTCCAAATATTTAACAATTTTTTTTGTAAATGATGGTAAAATATATTTATCTAATTTTTTTTCATCAACCCAAAAAGAGGAATTAAATTTTCCACTATTTTTTAAGTATTGAATTTTTATATTCATATTCATGTTTGACATTTTAAAGTTTAAGTTTTGATTAAAGTTTTTTTGATCAGAGATTTCCTCCATAGGAAATATTATTAGATTCTTTAAAAAATTAAATTTGGTATTTTTAATTAATTGATACCTTTGTTTTTTTTTGTAAACTTTTAAAAGAAAAAACTTATCAATATTTTTTTTGATATTTTTTGTTAAATTAAAATCTTTTTTTTTAAATGATTCGCACTTATTTGATATAGGACATTGATAACATAAGGGACTGATTGGTTTACAAATTAAAGCTCCTAACTCCATTAATGCTTGTGCATAATCATTAGATCTTGAAGATACTCCAAATATAATTTTTTTTTTTATTAAGTTATCTTTTTTAATCTCTTTGTCCTTTTTCAAATAAAGATACCTTTTCAAGACTCTTTCTATATTTCCGTCTAATGGAATGTATGGCTTGTTAAAAGCGATAGCTAAAATAGCGCTTGCAGTATAATTTCCTATACCAGGTAATGAAATTAAATTTTCAAAATTGTCGGGTAGCTTACCTCTAAAATTTTTAATAACAATTTGCGCAGTTTTTTTTAAATTTCTTGCTCTAGAATAATATCCGAGACCTTCCCAAAGTTTTATTAATTTTTTATCTTGTACTTTTGAAAGAGATCTTATGTCTGGAATATCTTTTATAAACCTTTTAAAATAAGGAATTACTGTATTAACCTGAGTTTGTTGCAACATAAATTCACTTACTAACGTATAATACTGTCTTTTCTGGGAGGAAACAATTTTTCGCCATGGTAGTGATCTTTTATTAAAATCGTACCATTTAAGAATTTTTTTTGTTACTAATTGTTCTTTCATATGTTGTTTAAAAAATATACTAAGCAGAGAAAAGGTAGCATTCAAGGCTTAAGATCTTTTAAAGACACTTTGCCAAAAAATATTAAAAAGGTCATTAATAAAAAAGGTCATATTTATTCTGAAACTCTTACTAATTGGAAATATATCGTAGGCGAAAACTTATTTAAAATTTGTTACCCAAAATCATTTAAAAACTCGAATAAGTTTGGGGTAAGTACTTTGTTGATAATGGTAAAAAGAGGAAATGAAGTAGATATGGAATATTCAAAAAAAGAGATAATGGATAAAATGAATAGTTTTTTTGGATATTCTGTGGTTGAAAAACTTAAGTTCACTAGTTTTAATGATGAAAAAGAAATTACTTCTAAAGATAGAGTTCAACAAAAAAATGTGACAATAAGAAAATATCAAAAAAAAATTGATGATGTTAAAAATGAAAAGATTAAAAAATCGCTACTAGAATTGACTAAAGTATTTAAAGAAAAATGAAAAAAATTTTTATAATCTTAATTGTTCTTTTTGGATCAATAACTAATATTAATGCAGATATTGAAAGAATAGTTTCAGGAAATGAAAATGCAAAAATTACAATTATTGTTTATGAATCTCTTACTTGCAGTCATTGTGCAAGTTTTCATAAAGATATTTATCCATTACTTAAGAAAGAGTACATTGATACAAGTTTAGCAAAAATAGAATTTAGACACTTTCCTCTTGATCTTGCAGCTTTTAACGCTTCAAAAATCGCTCAGTGTAAAAACAATCAAAGTTTAGAGATACTTGAAAGTCTATATGCAAATCAACAAGATTGGGTAAAAGGAAAAACTATAGAGGAAATAAATGATAATTTAAAAAAATTTATTGAGAAAGAAGGCTTCAAAATAGATTTTAAAAAATGCATTAATGATAAAGAAATTGAAGATTTTGTTTTAAATGATCGAATCGAGGGAACAAAAAATTTCAAAGTAAATGCTACTCCTACGATTATAATTAATGGAAAAAAGTTTGAAAAATCTTTAAATTACAAAAATTTAAAAAAATCACTAGAAAAACTGATATAAGTTAATTCATGGAGTTTAAAAAAATCCAACTTAACGGATTTAAATCTTTTGCTGATAAAACTAATTTCTTAATTGAAGATGGCTTAACAGGTATTGTAGGACCAAATGGATGTGGAAAATCTAACATTGTAGAGTCTCTTAGATGGGTAATGGGAGAAACGTCTGCAAAAAGTATGAGGGGTTCTGGAATGGAAGATGTAATATTTTCAGGAACTTCTAATAAAGCTTCAAAAAATATCGCTGAAGTATCTGTTTCTATTTCCAATAACAATCGTGCGGGTCCTATTCAATTTAGAGACCTTAATGAAGTGAATGTTAGAAGAAAAATAGAAAAGGACAAAGGATCTAAATTTTATATTAACGATAAAGAGGTTAGAGCAAAAGATGCTCAAATGTTTTTTGCTGATCTTTCTACAGGAGCTCACTCTCCGTCAATGATTAGTCAAGGTCGTATCGGTAATCTTGTTACAGCAAAACCAACTGATAGAAGAGCAATTTTAGAAGAAGCTGCAGGAATTTCTGGCTTACATGTTAGGAGGCATGAGGCTGAATTAAGACTAAGTGCTGCAGAGAATAATCTTAAAAGAGCTGATGAGCTGCGGAGACAACAGGAAAAACAATTATTGAACCTTCAAAAACAAGCTGAAGAAGCGACGAAATATAAAAATATATCTGATGAAATAAAAAAAATTGAAGCAGGTTTGTATTACTTAAAGTTATTAGAAATTGATAAAGAAATCACAATTGAAAATGAAATTAATTCCGAAGCTGAAGGAGAGGTAAGTGGATTTAATAATAAAATTTCTGAGCTTGAAAATTTAATTAAAGTTGAAATAGATAAAGTTACTCCCCTAAGAGAAAAAAATATTGAAAATCTATCTAAAATACAAAGATTAAACTTAGAAATTCAAAGTCTTGACGAAGAAAATACAAGAATTCAAGATGAAATAGAAAGTATAAAAAAGTCTCTGAAAACATTTGATGATGATATTGAAAGAGAAAAAGGGATAGTAATTGATGCAAATTCTAATGAAAAAAGATTAAAAGAGGAAAAAAATCAACTTATTGAAATCGATTCAAAATATTATGAGACTGAAAAACATTCAAATGAAGATTTGGATAATGCGAAAAATAAATTAAGAATTGAAATAGATAAAGTAAAAGAATTGATAAATTTACAAAAAAATCAGGAAGCAATAATTGTTTTGGATAATTGTAAAATAATTATTGAAAAATATGCTGACAGTTATAGTAAAAATCAGAATATCAAAGAAGAATCTATAAAAAGAAGAGAAAGAATAAATATTATAGACAAAGAAATAGAGAGCTGGAAAAATCTATTATCGAATTCTGAAAAAATGGTTAATGAACTCAGTGGAAGAAAAAATAAATTAAATTTGCAATTGGAAAATTTAGATAATCGGCCAAAATTACAAGCTGAAAAAAAAGGTCAAATTTCAGAAGGCTTGAGAATTTCTGAACAAGAAAAAGTGGAAAATGAATTTATTATTAATTCAACAGATGAAAAAATAGAAAATCTTAGAATGCAACTTAATCAAATCCAAGAACAATCAATTCAAATCAGGGAAAGAAAAGCAAGCTCTAGTGCAACGATTGAGGGGCTCAAGAAACGTAAGAACGATTTAGTTGACAGAATCAATTCTGAGTTAGATTTAAAGGAAGATAATATTTTAGAAAATTCAAATTTGTTTGGAAAAGACGAACTTCCAGATCCAGTAAATCAAGAAGACTTATTAGATAAAAAAAAACAAGAAAGAGAAAAATTAGGATCAGTTAATTTAAAAGCGGATGAAGAAACGAGTAAATATGAGACTGAGATTAAAAAGATGGAACAAGATCGTTCAGACTTAGTTACTGCGATAATAAAATTAAAAGATAGTATCAACGAGTTGAATCAAAAAGGTAGAGAAAGATTGATTGAGGCTTTTGATAGAGTAAATAGAAAATTTAATGAAGTGTATACAAAGCTATTTAATGGTGGAAATGCTAAACTTGAATTAGTGGACTCTGATGATCCTCTAGAAGCAGGTTTAGAAATGTTGGTTAGTCCTCCAGGTAAAAGACTTCAATCTATAACTTTACTATCTGGTGGTGAGCAAGCATTGACGGCACTCTCTCTAATTTTTGCTGTTTTTTTAACTAACCCATCTCCAATATGTGTTCTTGATGAGGTAGATGCACCCTTAGATGATGCAAACGTTACAAGGTTTTGTAATTTGTTAGAAGAGCTCACAAAAATTACAAATACTAAATTTATAATTGTAACACATCATGCTTTAACCATGTCTAAAATGAATAGACTTTACGGCGTTTCGATGCCTGAAAAAGGGATTAGTCAATTAGTTGCTGTTGATTTACAAAAAGCAGAAGGTATGGTTGCCTAAAAACTTAAAGTAAAATGTCCAAAGATCAATTTAAAACTCGCTTAGAGATTGCAAAAAAAAAAGTCTCAAAAAGAGATCTCAATAGCAAAAAACAAAATCCATCACCAATTGGCAGCGCTTTTAAGCTCAGCACCGAACTGGTCTCAGCAGTAGTGGTAGGGACAATTATTGGGTTTATTTTAGACAAGACCTTTGGTACTAAACCATGGTTAATTTTAATATTTTTTTTTGTAGGGGTAATTGCTGGAATAACTAATGTGATTAAATCTGCAAAAAAAATGCAAAAGTAGATAACTTATTATGGCAGCAAACCCTATGACACAATTCGAAGTTTATAGAATTGGTCCAGAAATAAAAATAGGAGCTTTTGATATTTCATTTACAAACGCAAGTTTGTTTATGGTTATTAGTTCCTTAGCTATTTTAATTATTTTTAATTTAGGTTCGAAAAAAAATTCAATATTACCTAATAAACTCCAACTTTTAGCTGAGCTAAGTTTCTCTTTTGTGTCAAAAATGATTAGCGATACCGCTGGTTCAAAAGCTAAGCCTTATTTTTCATTTATTTTTTCATTATTTATGTTTGTGCTTTTTTGCAATATGTTTGGCATGATCCCTTACACATTTACTGTAACAAGTCATATAATTGTAACTTTTGTGCTTGCAGCTTTTATATTTATAGGAGTAACAATTGTTGGATTTATTAAACATGGTTTTGGATATTTAAAATTATTTGTTCCAAGTGGGGTACCAGCGGTACTTTTGCCATTGATAGTAGTTATTGAAATAATATCATATTTAAGTCGACCAATAAGTTTGTCAGTTAGGCTTTTTGCAAACATGATGGCTGGTCACACTATGATGAAAGTTTTCGGGGGCTTTGTAGTAAGTCTCGGAATAGTCGGTGGATGGCTTCCACTGAGTTTTTCGGTTGCTTTAACTGGTCTGGAGATCTTAGTTGCTTTTCTTCAGGCATATGTTTTTGCAATCTTAACATGCATCTATTTAAATGATGCATTAAATTTACACCATTAATTAACATAGGAGGATATAATGGAATTAGAAGCAGCAAAAATGATCGGAGCAGGTTTAGCAGCAATAGCTTTAGCTGGGGCTGGTGTCGGGATTGGAATAATTTTTGGAAATTATTTGTCAGGAGCAATGAGAAATCCATCTGCTGCACAAAAACAATTTCCTAATTTACTTTTGGGCTTTGCGCTAGCAGAGGCAACTGGATTATTTGGATTAGTAGTAGCATTAATTATTCTTTTTGCATTTTAGATCAAATGGTAAAGAAAATATTTTTTCAGTTTATATTTTTTAACTTTTTTTTGATAAGAGAAGTTTTTGCGGCTGAAAGTGGAGGTATGCCTCAGTTAAATCCTGAGTTTTGGATTTCGCAGATATTCTGGTTAGTGCTTACTTTTGGAATTTTATATGTAGTTTTATCTAGATTAATACTTCCAAAAATAAGTGCGAACTTAGAACTTAGGAAATCTCAAATACAAGAGAACATTGAGGCCGCAGAAAAACAAAGAGAAAGCAGCGATGCTAAACTAAAAGAGTACGATGACATTATTCGAAAAAGTAAGTTAGAAGCAAAGAATATTTTTAGAGATGCTGGAGAGAAAGTAATTAAAGATATTAATTCTAAAAAAGAATTTTTAGATAAACAGATCGATGGGGAGATAAAAAAAGCTGAGCAAGAAATTGAGGTTCTAAGAAAAAATGCCCCAGAAAAAATCAGTAAAATTGCAATCGAGACATCTGCACAACTAGTTAGGAAACTAATTGGAGCTGAAATAAATAACAGCAGCATTTCTGCCATTGTTAATGATTTAACAAAAAAAAATGGAAATAAATATCATGGTAATTGATTCAACTTTTTGGGTAGCTATTTCTTTCATTATTTTTTTTGGAGGGCTTGTATACCTAAAAGTACCTCAAAAAATTAATGTCATTTTGGAAAAATTAATATCAGACATAAAAAAAGAGATAGATGAAAGTGAAAAATTAAGAACAGAAGCGAAATTATTACTGGAAGAAGCACAAAAAAAATTGGATACAGCTCAGTCAGTAAGTAATGAAATCTTAGAAGAAGCTAAAAAAGATAGTGATAAACTTGTAATTGAACTTAACGATAAATTTCATAAAAACTCTGAAATTAAGAAAAACTTAGCAGAAACCAAAATAGGTCAAATGAAAGAAGCGGCCATTAAAGAAATTAAAGACGCATCAATAAAAATAGCAGTGGACTCTGTGAAAAAAATTATTACTACATCTGTTGATAAATCCAAACTTGACACCTTGTTTCAAAAAAATTTAGATGAAACTAACGAAGAATTAAAAAAAATAAATTCATAATATTCTTACAATTTTTCTAAAAAACTATAAATTATCGAAATGAATTCTGTCGTAATAGGTTCCGGATTTGGTGGTATTGCAGCTGCGCTTCGCTTAAAAGCTAAAGGCCATAATGTTACTTTAATTGAAAAACATCCAGATCTTGGAGGAAGAGCAAGAGTATTTAAAAAAGGTGGATTTACTTATGATGGTGGTCCAACTGTAATTACAGCACCTTATTTAATTAATGAGTTGTTTGAGTTATTTAATAAAAATCCGGATAATTATATCAAACTTTCTCCTTTGAAAGTTTGGTACCAATTTGTTTTTGAGGATAATTCTAAATTTAATTACTCAGGTAATGAAAGCGAAATGAAAAAGCAAATTGAGGAAATTAATAAGGATGACGTTAAAGGTTATGAAAAGTTAGTAAATTTTACTAAAAAGATTTTTGATAAAGGATTTACGGAACTTGCTGATGTGCCATTTGATAGACCTTTTGTAATGATGCAACAATTACCTGCATTGTTAAAACTCAAAAGCTATAAATCAGTTTATTCACTGGTTTCATCTTATATAAAAAATGAAAAGTTAAGAAGGATGCTGAGCATGCACCCTCTTCTCGTCGGAGGCAATCCTTTTACTACAACTTCTATTTACGGACTTATTTTATATTTAGAAAAAAAATGGGGAATACATTATTCGATGGGTGGAACAGGAAATATTATAAAGGGTTTTGAAAAGTTGATGAGTGAAGTTGGTATTGAAATAATTAAAGGTCATGAAGTTAAAAAAATTATTTTTGACGGTGATAAGATAACTGGTGTTCAATTAGATAATCAAAATAATATTGAAACTAACAATGTTATTTGTAATGCCGATCCGCCTGCTGTCTACGAAAAAATGCTAAATGGAAATTCAAATAGTTCCATGATGTTTAGATGGAAAAAGAATAGAATGGAATATTCTATGGGATTATTTGTTTATTACTTTGGTACGAAAAAAAAATATGAAAATATAGAACACCATACTATTAAGTTTGGAAATAAATACAAAGAACATCTTGATGACATATTCAATAATAAAAAATTAAATAATGATATTAGTTATTATCTTCATAGGCCTTCAGCTACAGACAAATCTATGGCTCCAGAAGGACAAGATTGTTTTTACGTTCTTGTTCCAGTGCCCAACAATCAGTCTAAAATTGATTGGTCTACTGAAGGAGAAAAAATGAGAGATTTAGTAATCAATAAAATGCAAAAAGATTTAATGCCAAATCTCAGAGAAAATATTGTTGCAGATTTTTATTTAACACCTGATTATTTTGAAAAAGACTTAAATACAAAATATGGCTCTGGCTTTTCAATTCAACCGAAATTTTCTCAATCAGCTTATTTTAGATTTCATAATAAGTCAGAAATATATAATGGACTTTATTTTGTGGGAGCAGGCACGCATCCAGGAGCTGGAGTGCCAGGTGTACTTTCATCCGCAAAAGTATTAGATAAAATTTTGTAATGTCTAATAAAAGTTACTTGTCAGTTTATGCTAAGTCATTCAATTGGGCAGGTTTTTTTTTGCCTAAAGAAACATTTAGAAAATGCTCTGCTTTATACGATTTTTGTAGAATTGCAGATAACATTGCTGATGATGATGAAAAAATAGAAAATAAAGAAAAAAAATTTAATCATTTTGAGAATGATTTTAACCAAAAAAACTTTGATAACCCTATTATAAAAAATATGTGGGGCCTTATTGAGGAGTTCAACATATCTTTAAAAGTTGTTCAAGATTTATTAACTGGAATCAAATCAGATATAAAAGACAGAGTTAAATTAAATTCAGAAAAAGATCTCTTGATTTACTCATACAGAGTAGCTGGAACAGTTGGTTTGATGATGGCAAAAATTTTAAGAGTAAATAAAAAGAGTTCATTAAAGTCAGCAATCGATCTTGGGATTGCAATGCAACTTACTAATATATCTAGAGATGTAATTGAAGATTCAAAAAATAATCGATTTTATATCAATGAGAGTTTTGACGAAATTTCTTCAACTATAAATCTGGCTGATTCTTTTTACGAAAATTCATTCTATTCAATTAAAGATATACCAATAAGTTTACGTTTTTCTATTTTGGTTGCTAGAAGGGTTTATAGAAAAATAGGATATAAGATTCTAAATAAAAAAAATTTAGAAAATTATCAAAATTCAGGAAAGATATATGTTTCAAATATAGAAAAAATATTAGAGACTTTTCTTTCAATTTTCGACTTACTTATACTATCATTCACTTTTAAAAATGATAATCAGATCCAACACGACCATAATTTGATTAGTGAGGAAATAAATTTAGATGAAAGAATTTGATTACATTATTGTTGGTGGCGGTTGTGCAGGATTATCGCTTGCATATGAACTTGAGATTAATGAAAAATTAAAAAATAAAACTTTAGCTATTATTGAACCAAGAACTGAATATAAAAAAGATAAAACTTGGTCTTTTTGGAAAGTAGCATCTCATAACTTTGATGATTGTGTTAAGAAAAATTGGGAAAATTTTTCTGTTAATATGCCAAAAAAAACGAATCATTTAGAATGTAATATCTATCCATACCAAAGTATTGATAGTGGGTTGTTCTATGAAAAAATTAACAATAAATTAAAAGAAAACGATAATATTTATTTATTTAAAGATATAAGCGAAATTAACTCAAAAAATTCTTTTGTTTTCAATAGTGTTCCATCGATAAAAAAAGATCATAGAAACCTTTGGCAACATTTTTGTGGTGTAGAAGTTGAAACTCAAAGCGATTTTTTTGATGACGAAATTTTTAATCTTATGGATTTTGATTGTGACCAAAGGGAAAGTGTACATTTTTTTTATACTCTACCCTATTCAAAGACTACAGCTTTAATTGAAACTACTTGGTTGTCGAAAATGAATGACAATTCTAAAAAAGATTATGACAATCAAATAAAAGATTATATTGAAAATCATTTAAACTTAAAAAATTATAAAATAACTTATAAAGAAGAAGGTGCAATACCTCTATTCTACCCAACATATGAAGAAACAAAAAATAAAATTAATATTGGAACTGCAGGCGGTATGACAAGGTTAAGTACTGGTTACACTTTTTTAAATATTCAAGAACACAGTAAATATATATGTGAAAATATTGAAAATATTTCTAAAACTAAGAAATATAAAATAAGTAGTAAATATCAATTTTTAGATGAGATATTTCTTAGAGTTCTTGAAAAACATCCAGAAAAAATGCCTGATATATTCTTTAAAATGTTTAAGGCTTCTCCAAAGACTGTTATAAAATTTTTATCTAATAAAAGTAATTTTTTTGAGGATTTATCTATTATTTTTAAAATGCCAAAAATAACTTTTATTAAGGCATTGTTTTACTAATGGATAAGCTAGAATTAGACGATTTTGAATTTTACCACAGTATTTGGTTTGCTGTATTAGTAGTTATTCTACTGAGTATTTTTGTATTTCCCAATCAGGAATTTGAGAGTTTTGATTGGAAAATAATTAAAGATAATCCTATCCTAACTAGCAGTACAACAAATTTAATATGTTTTTTTTTGATTGCAACAATTGGGGTATCTCATGGATCTCTAGATAATTATAAGGGAAAGAAACTTTTAAAATTTTACTCTTTAAAAAATTCGATAATTTTTTATTTAAGTTATATTTTTGTTGCTTTCTTTGTCATTGTTCTATGGAAAATTTTTCCAGCTCTAACTTTATTAATTTTTTTAATTATTGCAGCGTATCACTTTGGTAAAGAGGATAGTTTAAAAGAAACGAGACAATCTGATTTAAGATTCTTTTATTATTTTTCTAGAGGATCTATTATTATTTTTGCTCCTTTGGCTTTTCATACTGATGAAACGATTGAAATTTTTAAAATAATTTCTAATAATCTTTTCGTAGATTATATCTTTAATTTAGAAAAATTTTATTTTTCTAAATTTATGCTTAGCTTAGTTCTTTTATCCTCTTATCTAATTTCTGGAAGAAGGTCTGCTTCTTTCTATTTTGAAGTTCCATCAATATTAGCAATGAATTATTTTTTTACACCATTTTTTGCTTTTACTATATATTTTTGTTTTTTACATTCCATAAGACATATTATTTCGCTTAGCTCAGAGCTAAATAATAAAAGTATTAAAAAAGGTTTAAATGTATTTTTGAATAAAGCATTACCACTTTCTTTAATTACAGCTATTATATTCATCTGTGCTTTATATTTTTTGCTTAATCTAAACCAGCTAAATGAGGCCATATTTAAAGTTATATTTATAGGTTTGGCGTCTTTAACCTTTCCACATATATTGCTCGAATATTTAATTGAAAAAAATGAAAAATAAAGAATTAAAAATATTGCTATCAGCTCCCAGAGGTTTTTGTGCTGGGGTTGAAAGAGCTATAGAAATTGTTGAAAAATCAATTCAGAAATATGGAGCTCCTGTTTATGTTCGTCACGAAATAGTACACAATAAATATGTAGTTGATGATTTAAAAGATAAGGGAGCTATTTTTGTGGAAGAACTTGAAGAAATAAAAGATAAAACTAGACCAGTTATTTTTTCAGCTCATGGGGTACCAAAAAAAATACCAGAGGATGCTAAAAATTATAATATGACTTATGTTGATGCTACATGTCCATTAGTATCAAAAGTACATAGAGAGGCTGAAAATTTAAATAAAGCAGGATATCATTTAATTTTGATAGGACATCAAAATCACCCTGAGGTTATCGGTACTATGGGCCAATTACCAAAAGGATCAATTGATCTTATTCAAAACGAAGATGAGGCTAAAGAATATAAGCGCCAAAATGATAAAAAAATTTCTTATGTTACACAAACAACGTTATCTGTTGATGATACAAAAGATATAATTCAGATCTTGAAAGATAGATTTCCTGATATCAAGGAGCCTTTGAAAGAGGATATTTGTTATGCCACAACAAATAGGCAAATGGCAGTTAAAAATATTGCAAAGAAATGCGATTTATTTTTTGTGATAGGTAGTAGAAATTCATCAAATTCAGTTAGATTAGTCGAAGTTGCCAAAAAATCTGGTTGTCATAACTCAATATTAATTCATTCACAAAGTAAAATCCCGTTTGATTTAATTGAAAACTCAAATACGATTGGTATTTCTTCAGGAGCCTCAGCTCCTGAAATTTTGGTTGATAATTTTATTAAAGAGTTAAAAAATAGATTTACAGTTAGCATTGATGAAATTGAAATCATTAAAGAAAATGTTGTCTTTAAAGCTCCAAAAAAATTAAATTAAAATGGCTGTATATACTAAAATTAATAAAAAAGATATTTCTTATATCAATAAAAAATTTGAGATAGAAAAAATCATAAACTTTAAAGGTATTAAGCAAGGAATTGAAAATACCAACTATTTATTAAAATCAAAAAATAAAAAGTTCATACTAACAATTTTTGAAAAAAGGGTTTCTCAAAAAGAAATACCATTTTTCATGAAATTAATGGATCAATTAAATAATTTAAAAATAAATTGTCCAAGGCCTCAAAAAAATAAAAATGGAAGTTATCTTATAAAAATAAAGAATAAAACAGCATGTATTGTATCCTTTTTAAAGGGAAAAGATAAGAAATCACTTAATTTAAGAAACTGCCATGACATAGGTAAAATGATTGCTGAGATGCACCTATGTACGAAAAAAATTAATCTCTATAGAGAAAACTCTATGAGTGTTAAATATTTAAAACCATTACTAAAAAGTATTAAATTTAAATCAAAAAAATTTACTAATATAGAAAAATTTCTAAAGATAAATTTTAAAGATATAAAAATAAAATGGCCAAAAAAATTACCTTCTGGGATAATTCATGGAGATTTATTTATAGACAATATTTTTTTTAATAAAAATAAATTATCAGGAATAATTGATTTTTACTTTGCAGCAAATGATTTCTTTATGTATGAGATTGCTATTTGTGTTAATGCTTTATGTTTTGATAAAAAAAAATCAATATTTTTATTAAACAAAAAAAAGGTAAAAAATTTGATTAAAGGGTATGAAAGTGTAAAAAAAGTTTCAATTAAAGAAAAAAAATCATTAAATATTTTATGTCGTGGTGCAGCAATGAGATATTTCCTAACTAGACTTTTTGACTATTCAAATACACCTAAAACAGCACTCATTAAAATAAAAGATCCAAGAGAATATTATCAAAAACTCTTAATACACAATAATTTAAAGACTTATAAAGATTATTTAAAGTAATGATTAAGATATACACTGACGGTTCATGTATTGGAAATCCAGGTAAAGGTGGTTGGGCAGCAATTATATTAAATAATGGAAAAAAAATAAAAATAAAAGGAAGTGAAAAAGATACTACAAATAATCAGATGGAATTATTAGCACCTATTAAAGCTCTTAAAGAAATTCCAAAAGGTAGCAAAGTTGAAATTTTTACAGACTCTAAATATGTGAAGTCTGGAATAACGGAATGGATACATAATTGGAAAAAAAATGGATGGAGAACTGCAAACAAAAAAGAGGTAAGCAATAAAGAACTTTGGACAGAATTAGATCTACTAAATAAGGAATTTGAAGTAAGTTGGAATTGGGTAAAAGCACATTCAACTGACAAATTAAACAATGAAGTAGATTTACTTGCTAGAAATGCCGCAAACTCATAATTGTGGCACCTGACAACAGAACTGCTCTACCTATATTAAATTATTTAATAAATTCTCTGCTGAAGTTAAGCCACATTCCTTAGTTTCTTTTTCAACATGAATATTAATAATTGTGAAGTTTTCAATAACCATTAAATAACGATTTGATCTAATTCCCATTCCTTTTGCATTTCGATCAACTTCTGCACCAATTGCTTTCGTGAACAACAAATACGGATCGGATAACATTTTAATGCTATTTCTGATATTATTAATCTCTCCCCAACCATTCATTACATAAGGGTCATTTACTGATAAACAAAATATATTCTCTATCCCTTTTGCTTTAATTTTATCTGCATTTGCCACAAAACCTGGTAGGTGAAGTTTTGAACAAGTTGATGTAAATGCCCCAGGTAAACCAAACAAAATAATTTTTCCATTACCTATGATTTCTCTTAATTTACTTTTTTGCGGTTCTCCATCAACAAGCTGAAAAATATCTGTATCTGGTATTTGATCTTTTATTTTAAGTTTCATATTGAATTCATTACATATTTTTTAATTTTTTCAATATCATTTGAAAGAAGTTCAAATTTTTCTTTTCTGTCATTAACATATTTAAGACTATCTGGTAAATTTTCAGTTTTTGAGATTGCATCCTCTATTGCTTTTGGAAATTTGCAGGGGTGTGCAGTTGATAATACAATACAATTTTTTTCTAATCCTAATTTTCTCACAGCACCAATACCCACAGCAGTATGTGGATCAACTATCATCTGATGCTCATAATTAATTGTCTTTATCATTTCTACAGTCTCATTTTCATCAAGCATCTCAGATATAAAATTCTTTTTAATTTTATCTAAATCACTTTTATCAATTTTATAAGTATTATTTCTTATTTCAGCCATTACATCTTTTGTAACTTCGGAGTCACTATCTTTTATGTCGTATAGAAGCCTTTCGAAATTACTTGCTATTTGTATATCCATGCTTGGAGTATTTGTTTCCTCCACTTTTTTTTGAGTATAGTCGCCACCTGATATTGCTCTGTGAAGTATGTCATTTTTATTTGTAGCCACAATTAGTTTATCAATTGGAAGACCTAGTTTTTTTGCTAAGTAACCAGCATAAATATCACCAAAGTTACCTGTTGGAACAGAAAAAGATAAGGGTTGACCATTTCCAACTTTGAAATAAGCGTAAAAATAATACACCGATTGAGCAATAATTCTTGCCCAATTAATTGAATTTACACCTGACATATTAATTGCTTTAGAGAATTTTTCGTCGTTGAACATTGCTTTTACTAAATTTTGACAATCATCAAAATTACCTTCAACTGCAATATTAAATACGTTACTCTCTTCATGTATTGTCATTAGTCTTCTTTGTACTGGTGAAATTTTATTATTTGGGTGCAATACAAAAACATTTAAATTACTTTTTCCTTTTAAAGCATCTATCGCAGCCGCTCCAGTGTCCCCTGAAGTTGCTACTATTATATTAATTTTTTTTTGATCACGTCCTAAATGATATTGATAAAAATTACCTATTAATTGCATAGCAATATCTTTAAAAGCAAGTGTTGGACCATGAAATAGTTCTAAAACTTTTAGATTTCCTAGATCATAGATTTCTACAACATCATTAGATCTGAAATTTGAGTACGATTTTGAAATTATAGAGATTAGGTCCTTTTTAGACATAAAATCTCCTATAAACGGATAAATAATTTCAGCAGCTAGATCATTATAACTTAGGCTTTTTAGATTTTCTAGTTCCTCTTTTTTAAATTGTTTAATTGATTTAGGAACAAAAAGACCCCCATCATCAGCCAAACCTTTTAGAAAAACATCTTTAAAAGAGAAGTTTTTCTGATTATTTCTTGTACTAATATAATTCATTTAATAATTCTTTTTTCTAAAATATAAATATAACAAAAGAATTGAAAGCGCTAATGAAAACCAAGTAAGGGCATATTTTAGATGATTATTAGAAATATTAGCAGTAATTTTTTTTGGTTTAGGAACTTGATAATTTCCATCTAAATAAATTATATATTTAGAAAATTCCTTTCCTGTAAATTTTAATATATCTTCTCTATTTAAACTAAACCAATAATTTTCCTCTAAATCATTTTCTGGTTTAAACACATTCTTTCTTCCTTGTAGTTTTAAAGTTCCGATAATGTTGTTTTCATCAAATATATTAACTTCCTTAGAATTTTTTTTTTCAAATGATATCCAACCCCTATTGATTAGAAAATTAATATCATTAATTAAAATTGGATTTATGACTTCAAAACCTGGGGTTCCTGAATCGTTTAGACCATATAAATAAATTTGTTTCTCTAAGTCTATTGAACCTGATGTTTTGATCTTTAAATAATTTTCTGAATTAGAATTGGTTAATTTTACAGGTGGATTTTTTAAAGAATTTTCGATCTCTGAAATTAGATTATTTTTCCAATTTAAGCGAATTATTTGCCATGAACCTAATGATATAAATACCAATATAAAGAAAATTACAAAAACTGAAAATAAAAACTTATGTTTCAAGAGTCAAAAATTAACTTCCCCAAATATAAATTGCAGCAAATAAAAATAACCAAACAACATCAACAAAGTGCCAATACCAAGCTGCTGCCTCAAAACCAAAATGATGATCTTTGTTAAAATGTCCTCTTTTACCTCTTAACAAACACACAGCTAAAAATATGGTTCCGACAAGCACATGGAAACCATGGAATCCAGTTGCCATATAAAATACTGATCCATAAATATGATCTGAAAAAGAAAATGATGCATGCTGATATTCATAAATTTGAAGAAGAGTAAAACAGAACCCAAGTATAACAGTCAGCCATAAGCCTTGGATAAAACCTTTTCTATCATCTTCCAGAAGCGCATGATGAGACCAGGTAACTGTCGTTCCCGATAATAATAAAACTAATGTATTAATTAATGGAATATCCCAAGGATCAAAAGTTTCAATATCTTTTGGTGGCCAAACATTTCCAACAAATTCATTTGGAAATAAACTTACGTCAAAATATGCCCAAAACCATGCAACAAAGAACATTACTTCAGAGGCAATAAAAAGTGTCATTCCATATCTGTGATGAATTTGTACTACAGGTGTGTGATGTCCTTGATGTTCGGCTTCAATGACTACGTCTCTAAACCACATATAAGCTCCATAAATCAAAAGAGCAAACCCAAGATACATTCCCCATGAAACATCTGTATGAAGATAATAAACAGATCCTAATGCCAGCACTAAGCATGAAAATGAAACGTAAATAGGCCAAGGACTTGGGTCTACTAAGTGATAATCATGTTTTTTTTCAGCTGACATTTTTTGAATTATGATTGTTTATAGTAATCTGTCGAGAAAAAAGTATACGACATAGTTACGTCTTGTAAATTTTTTGTTGTTGGATCGTTTACCATTTCAGGGTCTAAATAAAAAGTCATTATGTATGTTGCTTTTTCTCCAGCTTTTAATTCTTGTTTCTCAAAACAAAAACAGCCCAATTTACTATAATACTTTCCAAAACTAGACGGTGAAACATTAAAGGTTGCTACTCCAGCTGTAGGCTCATTACCATAATTTTCTACTTCAAATTCTATTTTATTGACCTGACCAACTTTTACATCAATAACATTCGACTTAGCCTTAAAATCCCAAGGTAAATTATTAACATTAGTATCAAATCTTACACTTACAATTTTATTTAATACAATTTTAGGTGCATTATTAGATACTTGGGTAGTTCCCCCAAATCCTGTCACTCTGCAAAATAAATTGTATAATGGGACTGCAGCATAAGACAATCCTAACATTAAAACAAAAATTCCTGCTAATATTAGAGGTGTTAAGTTTTTTTTTTGTATCATATCGATCTGTCAAATACTCCTGTGTTATATAGTGTAAAAAAGAAAAGAAAAACCATAAAGCCAATAATTGCTATAGCCGTTAAGATGTTTTTTCTTTTAGTTTTTTTGTCTGGAATTATCATATTATCTTATCTATCAGAAAAAGAACAAATACCAAAAACAAATATAAAATAGAATACCCAAATATTGCTTTTGCTTTTTTAGGATTAAACTTGTTTTTTTTAAAATTATAAAGCTCATAACATAAAAAATTATAATAAAGAGTTAATAATATTGACGGTATTAAGAATGCTAATCCCACAAATCCTATTAAATAAGGAAAAACAATTACTGGAAGCATTAATAAAGAATATACAAAAATATTAATCTTCGTGCTTTCTACACCATTAGTTAATGGAAGCATCGGTATGTTAGCTTTTCTATAATCATCAGATTTGTATAAACTTAAGGCCCAAAAATGAGAAGGAGTCCAAAAAAATATAATCAAAAAAAAAGTTAATGGCTCAATTGATAAAGAGCCAGTTGCAATTGTCCATCCAATAACAGGCGGAAAAGCTCCAGCCGCTCCTCCTATCACAATATTTTGTGGTGTTCTTCTTTTTAACCAAATTGTATAAACAAAAACATAGAATAAAATTGTCAAAAGTAATATTGCTGCTGAAATTCTGTTTGTAAAATAATCCAGTGCTACAACAGAAATTACTGATAAAGTAACACCTAATATAAGTGCTTGATTTCTATTTACTTTGCCAGTTGGGATTGGTCTTAAACATGTTCTTGACATCAAAGCATCTAGATCTGACTCATACCACATATTCAATGCTCCCGCTGCGCCTGCTCCTAAAGATACTAATAGAATACCGATTATAGCATCTTTATTTGAAATAAGGTTCGGTGATGTTAATAAACCTACTGCACAAGTAAAAATTACCAATGACATTACTCTTGGCTTCATTAGTTTAAATAATTCGGAAAAATTGAATAAATCCTCCTGACTTAAACTTCTTTTCTTAGTCTTTATACTATTCATTAGTGTTTTTAGCTTTATATTTAGCTATGTGATTTTTGTACTTCCTTATCATCCTCAAATTTTGGTAATTCATCAAATGTATGGAAGTTTGGTGGAGATGGTACTGTCCATTCTAAAGTTGTAGCTCCTTCCCCCCAAGGGTTTTGTGCAGCAGTTTTCTTCTTTGCAAATGCGTAAATCAGGTTTAAAAAAAAAACTGCCAATCCTGCAACCGCAATGTATGAACCTACAGAAGAGATATAGTTCCATCCTGCAAAAGCGTCAGGATAATCTGCATACCTTCTTGGCATTCCTGCTAATCCTAAAAAATGTTGAGGAAAGAAAATTAAATTTACTCCTATAAACGTTAACCAAAAATGCAATTGTCCTAACCACTCCGAGTATTCGTAGCCAGACATTTTCGAAAACCAATAATAAAAACCTGCAAAAATTGCGAAAACTGCACCTAAAGATAAAACATAATGAAAATGTGCAACTACATAATAAGTGTCGTGCATTGCAGTATCTACTCCTGCGTTAGCTAATACTACCCCTGTTACTCCACCAACAGTAAACATAAATATAAATCCAAGTGCCCACATCATGGGTGTTTTAAAAGATATTGACCCACCCCACATTGTAGCAATCCATGAAAAAATTTTAATACCTGTTGGAACGGCTATAATCATTGTTGCAGCAAGGAAATATGCTTTAGTATCTGTACTTAAACCTACTGTGTACATGTGGTGAGCCCATACAACAAAACCTACAATTCCAATTGCAACCATTGCATAAGCCATACCTAAATAACCAAAAACTGGTTTTTTAGAAAATGTTGAAACGATATGACTAATCATTCCAAAACCTGGTAGAATTAAAATATAAACTTCTGGATGACCAAAGAACCAAAATAAATGTTGGAATAAAACTGGATCCCCTCCAGTTTGCGCTTCAAAGAAAGCTGTTCCAAAATTTCTATCTGTCAATAACATTGTTATTGCACCTGCAAGAACTGGTAGAGATAACAACAATAAAAAAGCTGTGACTAGAATTGACCAAGCGAATAAAGGCATTTTATGTAATGTCATTCCTGGTGTCCTCATATTTAAAATTGTAGTAATAAAGTTTACTGCTCCTAAAATTGATGAAGCTCCTGCTAAGTGTAAACTTAAAATTGCAAGATCCATAGCTGGACCGGGTTGACCTGCTTTAGATGACAAGGGAGGATAAATAGTCCATCCACCACCAACACCTGTTTGACCTGGAGGTCCATCAACAAAAATTGATAAAATCAATAGTGTTAACGAAACTGGTAACAACCAAAAAGAAATATTATTCATCCTTGGAAACGCCATATCAGGTGCACCAATCATTATTGGAACAAACCAATTCCCAAAGCCACCTATCATTGCTGGCATTACCATAAAGAAAATCATAATTAAACCATGACCAGTTACTAACACATTGTATAAATGATAATTTCCACCCAAGATTCCATCGCCAGGATGCATCAATTCCATTCTCATCAAAACTGAAAATGCTGTACCAATCACCCCTGCAACTATTGCAAAGATCAAATACATTGTACCTATATCCTTGTGGTTAGTTGAATACGCCCAACGTTTCCAACCTGTCGGCGTATGATGATCGTCGTGTGATGCTGATTGTGTATACATATTTATTTACTCACTATTCTTAATTTATCATTTTCAATTTCTTCTTTGGCAAATTTAACTCGCGCTTCTGACAACCATTCTTGGTAATCCTCTTCACTAACAACTTTAACAGTAATTGGCATAAATGCATGTTTTATTCCACAAAGTTCAGAACATTGACCATAATAAGTTCCCTCTTTTTCAGCTTTAAACCATGTTTCATTAATTCTTCCAGGAACAGCATCTCTTTTAACACCAAAAGCCGGTAAGGCCCAAGCATGTAATACATCGTTAGCTGTAATTAAAACTTTAACAACCTTATTTACTGGTACAACAACCTCATTATCTACAGCAAGAAGTCTTGGTTGGTCTGCTCTTAAATCTTTTTCCTCAATCATGTAAGAATCAAAAATTATATTTTCATCAGGATATTCATAGCCCCAATACCACTGGTATCCAACAGCTTTGATTGTAAGATCTGCCTTTGGAATAGTATCTTGTTTATATAAAATTTTAAAAGATGGAACTGCCATTACGATTAAAATCAAACATGGAATTAAGGTCCATAAGATTTCGACAGTTACGTTATGAGTTCTTTTTGAAGGATTTGGATTTGCAGAGGCCCTAAATCTGACACATGCATAAAGCATTAAAAACAAAACAAAAACACTTATTGCAATTATAATCGGAAGCAAAAGATTGTTATGAAAGCTAACAATATCTCTCATTGAGTCTGATGCGGGGTTCTGAAATCCTAATTGCCATTCTTTTGGTTGATTTGCAAAAACCTCAAATGCGAAAAAAAAACTTGAAATAATTATTAAAAACTTTTTCATTTACTTAGCTATATAAAGCTCTTTTATAAAAATTATACTTTAGTTTTCGCGACAATTTATCAATTAATAACATAATTTATGATTGAAATCGCTGATATCACAGCAGTTTCCGATCTCAAAATATTCTCATTAATTTTTATTGGCTGCACACCCTTAAAAGTAAGAATCTTTTCCCTTTCAGCTTCTGAAAAATCACCCTCAGGACCTATAATAATACAAATTGGCTTATCTGTAAGTTTTGATTTATCAATTTTATTATTTTCGGAATTAATATCTGTGAAGATTAAATCTATTGAATTAGTTTTCAAAAAGTTATTTAAGTTTTGAGACACTTCAATTATTGGCACATTGATACGGTTCGATTGTTCGGATGCTTCAATAACAATTTTTTCCAATCGATCTCTATTTATTTTTCTAACTATAGTCCGGTCAAAGATAATAGGTAAAAATTTTGTAACACCTAACTCTGTTGCCTTTTGAATCATGAAGTTTTGATAGTTTGATTTAATAGGAGAAAAAGCTAACCATAATTCTTTTTTAATGTTTGCTTTTTGTCTTAGTTGTTTAGTTATTTTAAATTCAATAATGCTTTTTGATATACTCAAAACTTTCGCTTCCCATTCACCATTGCTATTAAATAAAGAAAAAACTTCATTTTCTTTTACTCTCATTACTTTATTTAAATAGTGTGATTGTGACTTATCTAATTTATAAGTCCTGTCAGTCGATAATGCCGCTGAAAAAAATAATCTAATATTACTCATTTATGTTAAGTTAGTTTATGAAAAATATTAAAGCAATAATTTTTGATGCTTACGGCACTTTGTTTGATGTCAATTCAGCTGCCGAAAAATGTAAAGATAAAATCGGAGATAAATGGGAAGGTTTTGCAAACTTTTGGAGAACTACACAACTAGAATATACCTGGCTTAGAAGTTTAATGAGAAGGCACAAAGATTTTTGGCAAGTTACAGAAGATAGTTTAAATAAATCTATGAAAGCTTATAACATAGATCCTTCAATGAAAAATGAATTATTGAATTTATACAAAGTACTCTCACCTTTTAAGGAGGTTCCAGAAACTCTAAAAATATTAAAAAAAAAGAATTTTAAATTAGCGATACTTTCAAATGGGACTCCATCTCTTTTAGGTGGGTTGGTTAAGAGTAATAATTTAGATAATTTATTTGATGATTTGTTTTCTATTGAGGAGGTGGGAATTTATAAACCAGACTCAAAAGTCTACGACCTGCCTATTAAAAAATATAAAATTGAAAAAAATGAAGTTGCTTTCTTAAGTGCAAATACATGGGATGTTTCAGGTGGGGGAAATTATGGTTTTAATTCGATTTGGATAAATAGAAATAATAGTATTTTTGACAATTTAGATTATAAATCTCAATACGAAATAAAAAGTTTAAGTGAATTAACGAAATTAATTTAAGGGGAACATGACTAAAGAACAAAAAGCAGGCAAAAGTGCAATTGCAGTAGATGTAGAACAAGGTAAATCATATTACTGGTGTAGTTGTGGTAAAAGTTCAAAACAACCTTTTTGTGATGGATCACACAAAGGCACTGAGTTTACTCCATTTGCATATAAGGCTGAGGAAACAAAAAAAATGTTTTTTTGTGCTTGTAAGCAAACACGCAATCAACCGTTTTGTGATGGTTCACACAATAAGTAAAAGATGTCAAATATAGAAGTAAGTAAAATTATTGATCCAATTTCAGCATCAGATGGTGCTGGAGTTAAATTAAAAAGAAGTATTGGTGTTGAGCCAAATTACTTTGATCCTTTTTTAATGTTAGATGAATTTGGATCAGAAAATAGTAAAGATTATATTGCTGGGTTTCCACCACATCCTCATAGAGGAATTGAAACAGTTACTTATATGCTTGCAGGGGACTTTGAACACAAAGATAGTACAGGTGGTGAAGGAAGAATGACTGCGGGAGATGTTCAGTGGATGAAAACAGGAAGTGGTATAATTCATTCAGAAATGCCTGCTATGAAAGAGGGAAAACTTCATGGTTTTCAATTATGGATCAACATGCCTGCCAAATTAAAAATGAGCAAGCCTGAGTATATTTATATTGATGCAGATAAAATGAGTGTTCATAAAGATAATGATAAAATTATTAAAGTAATTGCTGGTAAATTTGAAAAAGCTGAAGGTCCTATAAAAGGACATAATGTTGAACCGGTTTATTTTGATGTTGAGCTAAATAGGGATAAAGAATTTAATTTAAAATTACCTTCTACTCACAATTCATTTATTTATTTAATTAATGGAGAAATAAAAATTGGTGAAAAAAAACATGACAATGTGAAAGATAGTACTCTAATATTGTTGTCAAAAGGTGAGGAGTTGAAAATGAAAGCTAAATCAAAATCTAAATTTTTAGTAATTTCAGGAAAACCTATTAATGAAAAAATTGCTAGAGGTGGGCCATTTGTAATGAATACTAAGGCTGAAATCTTGCAAGCTGTTCAAGATTATCACAATGATACATTTGTAAAATAAATAATGAAATCAATTCAAATAGATAAATTTGGTGGACCCGAGGTTCTTGAAATAAAAGAAATTGAATTTGCAAAACCTGGACCAAAAGAGGTTTTAATTAAAAATAAATCTATTGGTTTAAACTTTATAGACGTTTATCACAGAACAGGTCTTTACCCTATTCCACTACCTAGTGGTATCGGTTTAGAAGCTTGTGGAATAATTGAAGAAATTGGCTCTCAAGTAAGTTTATTTCAGGTTGGTGATAGAGTTACACATGCATCAATGCCTATTGGTGCTTACTCAGAAAAACAAGTTATGCCTGAAGAAAAATTAGTTTCAGTTCCGGATGGTATTTCAGATGAAGTAGCATCGTGTATTACTTTAAAAGGAATTACTGCAGAATATTTATTACATAGGGCCTACCCTTTAAAAAAAGGTGATAAAGTTTTATACCACGCTGCAGCAGGTGCTTTGGGTCAAATTTTATGTCCATGGGCTAATGCTTTGGGTGCTGAAGTTATTGGAACTGTTGGATCAAAAGCAAAAGAGAAAATTGCAAAAAAAAATGGATGTCATCATGTAATTAATTATTCTGAAAACGATTTTGTGAAAGAAGTAGAAAAAATTGTTGGAAAAAATGGTATTGATGTTGTTTATGATGGTGTGGGTATTAAAACATTTAAAGGCTCAATTGAAACATTAAAGATAAGGGGAATGATGGTGGCCTTTGGAAATGCATCGGGCTATGTAGATACACTTGATATTAAAAAAGATATAAACGCAAAAGGTTTATTTTTCACAAGACCATCAATTGCACATTATACAGTTAAAAGAGAAGAGTTGGTTGAGTCAGCAAAAAAAGTTTTTGATGCTATTTTAACAAAAAAATTTACTGTTGAAATTTCAAAAAAATATTCTCTTGAAGATGCTGCTCAAGCCCACAAAGATTTAGAAGCTAGATTATTAACTGGTCCAGCAGTTATTATACCTTAGTCTACCCTAACATCCATATCTGACATATGTAATCTTAGAGCATTAGTAGAAATATGAATTTCTCTAATAAAAAAAAGTATTGAAATCATCATTGATAAACAACAAGATCCAAAAATTAGTCTTGCTATAAAAACTTCATTTAAATAAAGCCCTAGTACTGTAAGCATATTGAATAAAAAACCAAATGCTCCAAACAATATTGACCACCTTAATAAAGTAATTCTTCCACTTAAATTAATAAACTGTTTTTTCCATTCAGGAGGAACATGTTTTTCATAAACATGTTCATCATGTAATTCTCTAATTAGAGCACTTAAAGAATGAAACCTGTTACTGTAAACACCCATTATCAATGGAATAGCAGGAAACATTAAAGCTGTGACGGTATAATCTATATTCATACGAATCAGTTTGATTATCAATCTTGCGTTTGTTATTTACAAGTAAAATTTTATGAACCAACTAAATCTTTTTTTTGAACTCACAAGACTTAAGAGGCCTATTGGCTATATGCTTTTATTCTGGCCTTGTACGTGGGGATTAACAATAGCTTACGATTTTTCAACTAATTTAAAGTTATATTTTTTTTACTTGATACTTTTTTTTTTAGGCTCAGTATTAATGAGGTCTGCAGGTTGCATAATAAACGATATAATAGATAAAGAATTTGATAAAAAAGTTTCAAGAACAAGAAATAGACCTATTGCATCTGGTAAAGTTTCTGTAACTCTTGGATTAATTTACTCGTCAATTTTGTGTTTTATTGCTCTACTAGTTTTACTTAACTTTAATAAACTTTCGATTATTTTGGCACTTTGCTCTATGCCCTTTGCTTTTACTTATCCTTTAATGAAAAGATTCACTTATTGGCCTCAATTGTTTTTAGGCATTACTTTTAATTATGGGTTAATATTAGGATGGACCTCTATTCAGAATGAAATAAGTTTTTTTCCAATAATTCTTTATTTTGGAGCCATATTTTGGACACTTGGTTACGACACAATATATGGATATCAAGATATTAAAGATGATGAAATCATAGGAGTAAAATCAACATCAATTAAATTTAAGAATAATCCAAAAAAATTTTTATTGTTTTGTTACATTATATTTTTAATTTCTCTTTTATCAATAAATCAAATAATGAATTTCAATTTATATAGTCACTTATTAATTTTAGTAATATCTTTACAGTTATTTTATCGTCAAATTTTTAACTTTGAAATTGAAGATAAAAACAGAAGTCTAGAAATTTTTAAAAGTAATAATTTTTTAGGTTTTTTAGTTCTTCTAAATTTATTTATTGGAAAAGTTTATTAATGAAAGATAGTATTAATATCATAAAGAGATTGTATAAGGATTATACAAACAAATACATAAGTAAAATAATTTTAGCTATTTTATTTTCAATATTTGTCGCTGGAAGTACTTCAGCAATTGCATATTTACTTGATCCAGCTATCGAAAAAATTTTTTTAGAAAAAGATAAAACTTTGATTTATTTAATACCTTTGGCAATTGTGATCGCATTTTCGGTCAAAGGTATTTCTTTATATATATCAAAAGTAATTATGATAAATGTGGGTCAAGAGCTTAAAGCTGACGTCCAAAAAGATATGCTAAAAGCATTAATCTCATCTGATACCAACTATATAGATAAATCTCACTCAGGAAATTTCATATCTAGACTTAACTCTGATGTTTTTATGTTACAAAACTTAATAAGCGTTGCTTTATTAAATTTGTTTAAAGACTCTTTTACTTTGATTGGTTTATTAAGTGTCATGTTTTTTCAAAATTGGAAACTTTCTTTAATTGCAATTATAATGATACCACTTGCAGGTTTTACAGCAAAAATTCTAGGAAAAAGAATATCCAAAGCCTCCTTACAAGAATTACAAACAGCAGAAATTTTTACAAAAAAATTAATTGAAATTTTTAAAAATCATAAATTAATCAAGATATTTCAAGCAGAAAAAGTTGAAAATTCAAGATCAGGAAAAAGTCTAGATGATTTAAAAAGTAAGATGATCAAAACCCAGGTGGTATTTATGAGAAATACTCCAGTTATGGAAACGCTTACTGGCATCATGATTGCAATACTACTGATTTATTCGGGGACCCTTATAAGCAATAATGAACTTGGAATTAACAATTTTTTCTCCTTTTTAGCTGCTATGATGTTAGCCTATCAACCAGTGAGGGCCTTAGCAGGATTAAATATTTCAATAAATCAGGGATTGACAGCTGCAAGAAGAGTTTTGCCAATTGTTGATATCAAAAACGAGATAGATGGTAATCATAATTATCCAAGTTTAGATTTCAAAAATGGGGAAATAAATTTTTCGAACATCGACTTTAATTATAATATAAAAACTGATAAATCAGCGCTTACAAAAATTAATTTAGAGATACCTGGAGGAAAAACTACAGCATTAGTTGGTCCAAGTGGTTCTGGTAAATCTACTATTCTTAGTTTGATACCAAGATTCTATGATCCTCAAAATGGTACGATTAAAATCGATAATCAGATCATTAAAAATGTAAACTTAGCATCGTTGAGAAAACATATTTCGCTTGTTAGTCAAGAAACAACTTTATTTGATGATACAATTAGAAATAATCTATTATATGCTAAGCCTGATGCTAGCACAGAAGAATTAGAAAAAGCTGCACAAGACTCTTTTTCAATTGAGTTTATCAAAGAATTACCTGATAAATTTGAAACAATAATAGGAGAAAATGGTCTAAGACTGTCTGGAGGACAAAAACAAAGAATCTCTATAGCAAGAGCGATGCTAAAAAATAGCTCAATTATTTTGTTAGATGAGGCCACTTCTGCTCTAGACTCTGAAACAGAAGGAAAGATCCAAAATGCAATTCAACGTTTAACTAAAAATAAAACAACAGTTATAATTGCTCATAGGTTATCAACTATTTTAAATTCAAATCTTATTTATGTTATTGAAAATGGAAAAGTAGTAGACAAAGGTAATCACGAAACCTTATTAGATAACTCTAAAACATATAAAAATTTTTATCAAAAACAGCTTAATAAAGAATAATGATTTATATTTATAGATTCTTACTAAATATAATATTCATCATTTCCCCATTAATTGTTCTGCTTAGATTAATAAGAAAGAAAGAAGACCCAAAAAGATTTTTAGAGAAATTTTGTTTTTTTTCTGAAAAAAGAACTGATGGAAAAGTTATTTGGTTTCATGGAGCGAGTGTTGGAGAGTTACAAAGTATTGTTCCACTTCTTGAAAGATTAGAAAAAAATAAAATAATCAAACAAATCTTAGTTACTTCAAACACTTTAAGTTCATCAAAAATTGTTAAAAATTTCAAGTTAAAGAAAGTAATTCACCAATTTTTTCCTATAGACACAAATTTTCATTCGAAAAAATTTATTGAATATTGGAAACCCTCTTTAGTATTTTTTATAGACTCAGAAATTTGGCCAAATATGATAAATAATCTCATCAGAAAAAAAGTTAGTATAAATCTGATTAATGCAAGAATCACGAAAAAAACATTTAAAAGATGGAAGTTATTTCCTAGCTTTTCAAAAAAAATTTTTGCTAAATTTAATTTATGTTTATCTGCAAGCACAGAGTCTCAAAGTTTTTGTAAAAAACTCGGAATTAAAAGACCAAAATTTTATGGAAACCTTAAATTTTCTCAATCAGAGAATGAAAGTATCTTTCTTAAAAAAGGTGTACAAAAATTAATCAAAGCTCGAAAAGTTTGGTGTGCGTCGAGTACCCATGAGACTGAAGAGAAATTATGTGGATTAATTCATAAAGAGCTTAAAAAAAAATATAAAGATTTATTAACAATAATTATTCCAAGGCATATAGACAGAGCCAATAGCGTCAAAGATGAGTTAGAAAATATCAACTTAAAAGTTCACACTCATAAATCAAATAAAAAAATTGATAAAGAAATTGATATTTACCTTGTAGACGTGTATGGATTAACTAAGTCATTTTTTAATATTTCTAAAAATATTTTTTTAGGAGGTTCCATAATAAATCATGGAGGACAAAACCCATTAGAAGCAACTCGATATGGTTGCAACGTTATTCACGGTCCACATGTTTCAAACTTTAAAGAAGTCTATAGTTTTCTAAAAAAAAACAAAGTCTCTTATAGGATATCTAATCAATCAGAAATGTTGCGGGTATTAAAAAAACTTTTTTCTAAAAATAATAGATCAAAAAAGATACAAAGAAAATTATTTTTAATTGGTCAAGACGTTTTGAAAAAAACACATAATGATATCGATTTATTAATTAAAAATGAGATTTAAAAAACCTAAATTTTGGGACCTAAAAAAGCCTAACTTTCTCTCTTATATTCTAATGCCTTTTACTATTCCTGTAAAAATCAATAATATACTACTTAACTTAAAGTCTTCAAAAAAAAACAGTAAAATTAAATCAATTTGTATTGGCAACATATATTTAGGAGGAACTGGTAAAACTCCAGCTACAATAAAATTATTCAATATCTGTAAAAATATTTACTCAAATGTTTGTATTGGAAAAAAATATTATTCGTCTCAGATCGATGAACAAATTTTATTAAAGAACAAAACAAATTTAATTTGTGAAAGAGATAGAACAAAAATTATTAAAAAAGCTATAAACCAAAATAATAGATTGATAATATTTGATGATGGTTTGCAGGATAAAAAAATAAATTATGATCTTCAAATAGTATGTTTTGATAAAAAAGATTGGATTGGAAACGGATGTATTTTACCATCAGGACCGTTAAGGGAAAAATTAGATAGCTTGAAAAAATATGATATTGTTTTTTTAAAAAGCAACAATTACGATTCATCTATGAATCAAATCATTAATTTAATAAAAAATCAGAATCCCGAAATCAAAATTTTTCAAACTTATTATAAACCAATTAATTTAAATAAATTTAATATTGAGGATAAATTTATAATTTTTTCTGGGATAGGTAATCCAAGGGGTTTTAGAGAGACTTTGACTGCAAATAGAATGAATATTATTGAAGAAATAGTCTTTCCTGATCACAATTCTTACGAGGATAGGGATATAGAAAAAATTAAAGAGGATGCAAAGAGCCTAAATGCTAAAATAATTACTACTGAAAAAGACTATGTTAAATTATCTGAAAAAAATCGCACAGGTATAGATTTTTTAGAAATAGATTTAATTATTGAAGATGAAGAAAAATTAATTAATTTTATTAAATCAAAAGTAGATGAAAAACATTAAATATTTTTTACAATTTATTTGTATTATCTTTTTATTTGGAATTTTTAAAATTATAGGACTTAAATTCTCAAGATTTTTATCTGGAAACATTATGACTTTATTTGGTCCAATGTTTAGGTCTAAAAGAATTATATTTTCAAATTTGTCAAAAGCTTTCCCTAATTTAGATGAAAAAGAGAGAAAAAAAATTTTAAAAAAGATGTGGTTCAATTATGGACAGATTTTTTCTGAGTATATGTTTATTAAAGATTTTAGACTAAATCAAATTGGAAAAAAAAATATAGTGATTGAAAATCAAAATATTCTAGAAAAGGTAAAGAAAGATTCTAAACCAGTCATATTTATATCAGGTCATTTTAATAATTTTGAATTATTGGCAATGCAAATAGAAAAATCTGGTATAGATTTAGCTGCATTATATCGGCCTCTAAATAACAAATTTCTTAACCCGCTAATGGAGAATATTAGAAAAAAATATATTTGTAGAAAGCAAATAAAAAAAGGTATTTCCGGAACAAAAGAATTATTAATAAATTTTAAAAAAGGGACTTCGGTTGCCTTAATGATTGATCAAAGAGTTTCTCAAGGTATTAGATCTAATTTATTCGGTGAAAAAGCTTTAACCACAACTATACCTGCCCAGTTTATTAAAAAATTTGACACAAAAATAATTCCAGTTTACATCGAAAGAAAAGACGTAGAAGGTTTTAGAATTACTTTTCACCAGCCTCTGGAGTTTTCTAAAGAGGCAAACATTCAATTAATAACTACAAAATTAAATGAGCTTCTTGAGGACATGATTAAAAAAAATCCAGATCAATGGATATGGTCACATAATAGATGGAAATAATTTAAACTTTATCTCTTTTTAATGAAGCTTCTACATATGAAAAATAAGCTTCTTGTAACTCTACATTCCAATAATTCAAATTTTTTAATGAAATTTTTTTACCTGATACTGCACATATAACATAATCACCATCTTGAATAACTTCAAAATTGTTCGGTAAATATTTTATTTTTGCTAATTTTTTAAACATTTTTAGTTTATATATTAATATATGAAAGTTGTTGTAATAGGAAGTGGAGGAAGAGAACATGCTCTATGCTGCGCACTATTAAATTCACCGAAAGTTAGTAAAATTTACTGTATACCAGGAAATGCAGGCACAAATGATATTGCAGAAAACGTCGATATTGATCCAAGTGATTTTAGAAAATTAGAGGTTTTTATTAAAGAAAAGAATATTGATCAAGTTATCATCGGCCCTGAAAAACCTTTGGTTGATGGAATTACTGATTTCTTAGAAAAAGAAAATATTAAGGTATTTGGTCCAAATAAAATTGCCTCAAAGTTAGAGGGTTCTAAGATTTTTACAAAAAAAATTTGTGAGAAATACAATATTCCAACTGCTAAATTTGGAATTTTTAATAATAAATTAGAAGCAAACAAGTTTTTTGATAGTTGTAAGTATCCGATTGTTGTTAAAGCAGATGGGTTGGCCTCTGGTAAAGGAGTGTATATATGCGAAAATAAAATTAAAGCTTCATTGGCTGTTGATGAAATATTGGATGGAAAGTTTGGTAAAACAAATGAAGTCTTAATTGAAGAATTTTTAGAAGGTGAAGAAATGAGTTTTTTTATCATCTCAGACGGGAAAATGTTTAAACAATTTGGTACAGCTCAAGATCATAAAAGGGTTTTTGAGGGTGACAAAGGAAAAAATACTGGGGGGATGGGTGCCTACAGTCCATCTAGATTAGAAAGCAAGGATCTTAATAAAAAAATTTTAAATAAAATTGTAATACCAACACTAAAAGGTTTAGAAGAATTAAACACAGAGTTTAAAGGTTTTTTGTATGTTGGTTTAATGATAGTCGAAGGGGAACCATTTCTAATTGAGTATAATGTAAGAATGGGTGATCCAGAGTGTCAGACTATTCTTCCAAAACTTAAAACAGATTTTTATGAAATAATTGATGCATGTATAAATAAAACTTTAAATAAAATAAATATAGAATGGTTTGATGATAAATCAATTTGTATAGTTATGTGTTCAAAAGGATACCCAGATAAATTTGAAAAAGAAATTGAAATAAGAAACTTAAAAAAGATAAGTCTAAAAAAAAATGAATTCATTTTTCATGCTGGCACGAAAACTATAGATAATAAAATTTATTCCAATGGAGGTAGAGTTTTAAATTTCGTTATCAGGTCTGATGAATTCCAAGAAGGTCGAAATGGGATATTTAAACTGATTAACCAGCTAAATTGGGAAGGTGGTTTTTTTAGAAAAGATATAGGGTACAAAGTTATAGATTAATGAGAATAATAGCTGGAGATTTAAGAGGTAAAAAAATTTTATTTCCATCTGATAAAAATACCAGACCATTAAGAGACATGGTCAAAGAGTCTATATTTAATCTTCTAGAAAATTCTAATAAATTTGACCTTAAGATTAGCCAATCGATCATTCTTGATTTTTTTTCTGGCTCGGGTTCGTTTGGATTAGAATGTATTTCAAGAGGTGCAAAAAAAGTTTACTTTTTTGAAAATTATTCTCAAACAGTGAAAATTTTAAAAAGAAATATTTTAGATTTAAAACTTGAGGAAAAATGTAATTTATTTCAGCAAGATTGTTTTAATTTTTTTCAATATGAAAAAACTTTAAATGAAAAAATTAATATAATTTTTATTGACCCCCCTTACAAAGAGAAAAGGGTAAACTTATTAGTAGAAAAAATATTAGACAAAAAAATTTTGAATAATAAAGGTGTAATAATTATTCATAGGCACAAAAAAGATGATTTAGTTATCTCAAATAAATTAAAAATTTTGGATACTCGTGTATATGGGATTTCAAAAATAATTATAGGACGCTAAGAATTTTTTAAAATCTTTTTAGTATCTTTTTTGATCATTTCTACTGCTGGCTGATCATAGGGATTTATATTCAAAAATTTTCCTATCAAAATTGTTTCTAAAATAAAGAATGTAAATAATTCACCTAAAACTTCTTCATTTCTATTTAAGATCTCAAAACTTCTAAATGGAATTTTGTTTTTATAAAAAACTTTTTCAGTAGCATTCTTTTGAGCATTCAATATTTCACTAAATTTTTTATTTTTAATATATTCATGAGATTTAAAAATAGAGTGATTGAAAATTTTATTTGATTTTTTTTCTTTGACACTAAAAAAAGTGAAAAAATTTTTTTTTGGTCCATCTAAATAAAGTTGCATAAGACTATGGTTATCTTTTGGCATTGTAGAAATTGAGGGAAAAATACCTTTCTGCTTTTTTCCTAAACTTTCACCAACAAGTTGTTGATACCATTTAAATAAATCATCTGCACGCTCATCATAATTTATAATGATTGAATTGTATCTTCTATGTTTAATAAAAAATAAAATATTATTCACATTTTGAATAAGAGAACTTATAAAATTTTTTTTTTTGATCAGATAATTATATTGTTTAAATTTTTTTTCATTAAGCCCTACTAAACTAGCTGGTAACATTCCTACCTCTGATAAAACTGAATATCTTCCACCTATAAAATTATTATGATCTATGACTTCAGACTTCATCTTTTCTGCTAGTAACCTCAGATAACTTTTATTTTTTTCAATAATAAAGATACTTTTTTGTTTTTTTTGAATAATATTATTCACATTAGAAATTGTCTCTAATGTATTTCCAGATTTAGAAATTATTATATTTAATACATCTTTTTTTTTATCAATACTAAAAAATGGAGATAAATTGTCAAAAAAAGTTATTTTCTTTCTTACCTTTTTTTTTAAAAAACTAAAAATAGCTTTAGCGCCAAGAATTGAACCTCCCATCCCAATTAATCTCAAAGTTAAAAATTTTTTTTTATATCTATTTATTATTTTTTTTGAGTAGGAATACTTATAACCAGGTTTAAGTGAATTTATGATTTCATTATCAATTTTTCTCAAAATTAATTTAATCCTATTATTTCTTTTTGACGAGAATTTATCTTTAAAATTCTTAAAAAAAATATTATTGGTTATTTTCATCTTTTATTTAAGATATCAGAAATTGACTTTTCCAGGTCATCAGATGAGCTAATTTGATTTGTTTCTTTACTTTTATTCAAAACTTTTTTTAAATCTATACTTTGTTCATCATCTATTTCATCACTTGATGAATTTCTGGGTTTTGGAAGGCTTGTGAAGTCAGGTGGAACTGTCAGAGGTTCTTTTCTTTCTATCAAAAATTCATCGACTCCTTGTTTTTTTTTAAGTGAAAGATTTTCTTTTAAACCAGAGCATGCTCCTAAAATAAGTGAAATTGTGAGAAATAAAAAAAAATTTAAAAAATATTTCATACTTCTTTTTTATAAAAAATTTCGACTAAAATAAGACATAAAACGCCTATACTGATAAATATATCTGCTATATTAAAAATAAACCAATGAAAATTATTTACATGCAAGTCAATAAAGTCTGGCACAGCATTATAGAATATTCTATCAAAAAGGTTGCCTAAAGCCCCGCCTAATATCAAAATATATCCAAGTTTCTCATATCCATTAGATTTAATTATTAGATAAACAAGAATAATTATTATCAAAAAAATAATCAATGATATCATTTGATAAGCTGAACCCTCATCTAATGAAAATAAACCAAATGCGATACCCTTGTTCCAAATTAATTCAAAATTTATAAATCTAGAAGAAAAAATTTCATTACTTCCAATTTCTCTTGATTTTTTTATTATTAGAATTTTTGAAATCCTATCAATTAAAAATATTAAAGTGACAAAAAAAGAGGTAATAAAAAAAATATTTTTTGTAAAGTTTAAATTGAGCATAAAGGTCTTTTACATTTTTCAGTTGTAATCTTCCAACAAATTGGGCATTTATTTCCATTTGCTTTTTTTGTTTCAACTAATATCTCATCTTTAGTATTTTTTTTTACTGAAGATTTTGAAGTTATACAAAGCTCGGCAAAATCTATATTTTGTGTTAGTGCATAAAGTTTATCATTTAAATTAATTTCTAAATCAGCTTCAAGACTTGAACCTATTTCTTTACTTGCCCTTTTTTCCTCAATACTTAAATTGCAAATATCTCTAATTTTAACTATTTGACTCCATTTATTGTTTAGCTCGTTATTTTCAAACTTTTTTGGGAAATTAATAAACTTTTCTAAATGAATACTTTTATTTCTTTTAGAAATTAGTTGATAAATTTCTTCTGTTGTAAATGACAAAATGGGTGCGAACCATTTCAATAGAGAATTAAGAATAATATTTAATAAGACTAAAGTTGATTTTCTTTTTTTGGAGTCCTTAGGATCACAGTACAAAACATCTTTTCTTATATCAAAATAGAAGGCTGACAGATCTACAGTGCAGAAATTTAATAGTTCTTTGTAAAGATTATGAAAGTCGTAATCTTGAAAAGATTTTCTAAACTTAAGATTTAAGGAATAAATTTTATGTAACATAAATTGCTCTAACTCTGGAAACTGATCTATCTTGATGTTTTCATAATTCATTTCTTCGAAATTATCATTCAGGTTTCCAAGTAAATATCTAAAAGTATTTCTTATCTTTCGGTAAGACTCTGAATGTTGATCTAGAATTGAATAGTCAATTCTTAAATCCTCCGCATAATTTGATGATGCAACCCAAATTCTAAGGATATCAGCTCCATATTTTTTAAGAATATCTTCTGGAGCAATCACATTACCTAGGGATTTAGACATTTTTAAACCTTTACCATCAACAACAAAACCATGAGAAAGAATTGCCTCAAATGGTGCTTTCCCTCTTGTGCCACATGACTCTAATAATGATGAATGAAACCAACCTCGATGCTGGTCAGAACCTTCAAGATACATAGATGCAGGCCATTTCAAATCTTTTCTTTTCTCTAAAACAAATGAGTGCGTTGAACCACTGTCAAACCATACTTCTACAATATCACTAAGCTTCTCAAAATCACTTGATTTATATTTTTTACCTAAAAATTTTTGGGGATCATCAGAAAACCAACAGTCAGAGCCTTCTTTTTCGTAAATTTTTGCAATTGTCTCAAATACTTCATCATCTATAAGAATTTCTTTACTATTTTTATTTATAAAAATCGGTAATGGAACTCCCCAAACTCTTTGTCTTGAAACACACCAATCAGGTCTAGTTTTAATCATTGATTTTAATCTTTCTTTACCTTTGCTTGGGTAGAAAGTTGTTTCATCAATAGCTTTTAAAGCTTTATCTCTAAGCTTATGACTTTCCATTGAAATAAACCATTGGGGTGTAGCTCTATGAACAAGCGGAGCCTTAGATCTCCATGAATGTGGGTATGAGTGAGTAAGTTGCCCGTTTATTAAAAGTTGTTTTTGCTCTTTTAATTTTTCAATAACAATAGGATTAGCTTTAAAGATATGTATACCTTCAAACAAGGAAACATTTTTAGTATATTTTCCGTCTCCGTCAACTGTTTCTATCGCTTTTATTCCATTATTAAGACAAAGATTAAAATCATCTGGTCCATGACTTGGTGCGCAATGGACTATACCTGTGCCCTGTTCGATTGTAACGAAACGAGCCTCGAGCATTGGTATGTCGTAATCATAACCCAAATCTAAAAAAGGATGACTACAAATAGTATTTTTAAAATCTTTGCCTTTGAATTTTCTTAAATTTTTATAATCTTTTATTTCACATTCATCGACTACTGATTCTAACAAAGCTTCAGCTATAATAATTTTTCTATTTTTAAATTCGCCATCATCATTTATTTGAACTAATATGTAATCTAAGCTTTCGTTATAAGCTAAAGCTCTATTTGCGGGTATTGTCCAAGGAGTAGTAGTCCAAATGACCACGCTACTGTTTTCAATCTCTTTAATATTTGAAAACTTTACTGGAAAACATGCGTATATAGTATCTGATTTATGATCTTGATATTCTACTTCAGCATCTGCTAGTGCAGTTTTTTCTACAGTAGACCATAAAACAGGTTTGAATCCTCTGTACAAACTTCCTTCTTTGAGGAATTTAGCAAGTTCTCTTACAATTTGAGCTTCTGCTTCATAGCTCATTGTAGAATAATAATTTTCCCAATCCCCAATAACTCCCAACCTTTTAAATTGATCTTTATGAACCTCTATCCATTTTTCAGCAAAAGATCTGCACTCTTTTCTAAATTCAACAATTGGGACTTCGCTTTTATTTTTTTTATTCTTTTTATATTGCTCTTCTATTTTCCACTCAATTGGCAATCCATGGCAATCCCAACCTGGAACATAGACAGAGTCTTTTCCATCCATTTGATGAAATTTTACAATTATATCTTTAAGAATTTTATTGAGAGCAGTTCCCATGTGAATATTTCCATTTGCATATGGGGGCCCATCATGAAGTACAAATTTTTCCTTACCATTTCTAGAATCTCTTAATTCTTTATAAAGATCAATTTTCTCCCATAATTTTAAAATTTCAGGTTCTCTAATTGGTAGATTGGCTTTCATAGAAAAAGCTGTTTTGGGTAGATTTATTTGATCTTTATTCATTTCATTTTCTTTGCAATTAATAAGTCAGTCTTAATTTGTTTTTTAAGTTGGTTCATGTTTTTGAATTTTTTTTCTTTTCTAATAAACATTAAAAATTCAACAATTAAATCTTTATTATATATATTTCTAGAAAAATTAAATAAATGAGCCTCTAATAATATTTTTTTCCCATTGAATGTAGGTCTGTATCCTAAGTTTGCTATTCCTTTAATTGTTTTTGAGCTGCTAATCATTTTAACTCTTATTGCATAAACTCCAGGACAGGCTAATACATAATTCTTAATATCAATATTGGCAGTTGGAAAACCAATTTTTTTTCCTAATTGTTTTCCTTTTTGTACTTTGCCCTCAATAGACCAATTCCTATTTAAAAGTTTATTTGCTTCCTTCAATTTACCTATTTCTAAAAGATTTCTGATCAAGGAAGAGGAGACTATTTTTTTTTTTATCAATAATGGTTTTGGTTTGATTATTTTATAATCACAAGCATCTTCATATTTTATTAATTGTTTAACATCACCTTCTCTTTTATTACCAAATCTAAAATTATTACTTACAAAAATAAATTTTGCCTTAAGTTTTGTCTTTAAAATATTTTCAATAAAATTAATTGATTTTGTTTTAGAAAATTCTTTATCAAATTTTTTTGTGATAACAAAATCTACATTTAAATTGTATAAAAGATCAATTTTTTGTTTTTGACTTGATATTCTGAAATTTTTTATATTCTTATTAAAATACATTTTTGGCATTGGCTCAAATGTCAGAACACCAAGCTTTAAAGAGTATTTTTTTTTGTATTTTTTTGCTAATGAAAATAATTTTTGATGACCTAAATGAAGTCCATCAAAATTTCCAATCAAAATTATTGAATTTTTATGATGATTTTTGATTTTAAAATTATTATACAATTTCATCTAATTTACCATTTTAATTCAGATTGGATATAGTTACAAATTACTTCATAAGATTTTGATGTTTTTTCAATTCCTTTTTCTTTAATTTCATCTTTATGGATACCATTAGAGATAATTAGAGAATCGAAATTAAGAAGATTTGCACCTTTTATGTCTGTATTTAAATTATCACCAATCGCTAATATTTTTCTCTTTCTTTTGTCAATCGATTGACTGTAAACTTCTGGATAAGGTTTTCCAAAATAAACAACTTCACCTCCCATCTTTTCGTATACCATTGCTACAGAGCCAGCACATAATTCTCTGTTATTTCCTCTATCCACTATTAAATCAGGATTAGTGCAAATCATTTTCTTTTGTAAATTCTCTTCAAATAAATTTTTATAATATTTTAAGTCTTCATTGTAATCATCAAATAATCCTGTGCATAATATGTAATCGGATATTTCAATACTCTCTAGTTTGTTTTTTTTTAGATCTTTGAATAAATCAAAGTCTCTAGGGGGACCAATATGAAAAAAAGTTTGTTGAGATAAATCATTTTTTAAGTAATTCAATGCTGCTTCACCAGAGGTAAAAACATGATCTCTAATTTCTTTTTTCATACCTAATTTCTCTAAAAAAGATCTAACTGTATCGTTAGGTCTTGGTGCATTGGTAAGTAGAATATAATCTTTTTTTTTTTTTGTTATTTCATTTAATACATTTATAGCTTCTTGATGAAGAGAAATTCCATTATGAACCACTCCCCATAAATCCACATAAAATAACTGATAGTTATCAACAATTGATCGAAGCCCCTCTTTGTCTATATTTTTAGTCATTAAAATAATCTATAACCCATAAAATCCTCAAATTCCTATATTTTTTGATTAACTTATTTTGATCTTTATCTTGAAATAGTAAGTCCAATCTCTATATGAAGACCATATTATAAAGGAGATTTTATGAAATTTAGACCGTTACATGACCGAGTTTTAATTGAAGTTTTAGATAGCAGTGAAAAAACTGCTGGTGGAATAATCATACCAGATACAGCTCAAGAAAAGCCTCAAGAAGGTAAAGTTATTGCAATTGGAGGTGGAGCAAAAACTGAAGATGGAAAAAAAATTCCAATGGATGTTAAAGTTGGAGACAAAGTTTTATTTGGCAAGTGGTCAGGAACTGAAGTCAAAATTGATGGTAAAGAATACAGCATAATGAAAGAGTCTGACATTATGGGTATTTCAAGTAAATAATTAAATCTAAAAGGAGAGAAAATAATGGCAAAAATAATTAAATTTGACGCTGAAGCAAGATCAGCGATGATCAGGGGTGTAAATATTTTAGCTGATACTGTTAGAGTTACTTTAGGTCCGAAAGGAAGAAATGTGGTGATGGATAAATCATATGGTGCTCCGCGGATTACTAAAGATGGTGTTTCAGTTGCTAAAGAGATTGATCTTGAAGATAAATTTGAAAATATGGGTGCACAAATGGTTAAAGAAGTTGCAAGCAAAACCAATGAAGAAGCTGGGGATGGTACAACTACTGCAACTATTTTAGCACAAGCAATTGTCAAGGAAGGTATTAAATATGTAACTGCTGGTATGAATCCAATGGATGTTAAAAGAGGAATCGATGCAGCTGTTGAGAATGTGAAAGAAAACTTAATTTCTTCTGCAAAAAAAGTAAAAGACAGTGATGAAATAGCTCAAGTAGGAACAATTTCAGCAAATGGTGATAAAGAAATTGGCACCATGATTGCAAAAGCAATGCAAAAAGTTGGTAACGAAGGTGTTATCACAGTTGAAGAAGCTAAGGGAATTGACACTGAGCTTGATGTTGTTGAAGGTATGCAGTTTGACAGAGGTTATCTATCGCCATACTTTATTACAAATAGTGATAAAATGACTACTGAGTTAGAAAATCCTTTTATCTTGTTACATGAAAGTAAATTAACTAATTTGCAACCAATGGTTCCTTTATTAGAAGCAGTTGTACAAGCTGGTAGACCTTTAATGATAATCTCTGAAGATGTTGAAGGAGAGGCACTGGCTACACTAGTTGTAAATAAACTAAGAGGTGGATTAAAAGTTGTTGCTGTTAAAGCACCAGGATTTGGTGATAGAAGAAAAGCAATGCTTGAAGACATCGCCATATTGACTGGTGGTCAAGTTATATCCCAAGATCTAGGAATTAAACTTGAGAATGTTAAACTTGAAGACCTGGGATCTTGTAAAAAGATTAAAGTTGATAAAGATAATAGTACAATTGTCAGTGGTAATGGAAAAAAATCTGATATTTCTGCAAGATGTGACTCGATTAAAAAACAAGCTGAAGAAACAACATCCGATTATGATAAGGAAAAACTTCAAGAACGACTTGCAAAATTAGCAGGTGGTGTTGCTGTTATTAAAGTAGGTGGTGCAACAGAAGTGGAAGTTAAAGAAAGAAAAGATAGAGTTGAGGATGCTTTAAATGCAACCAGAGCCGCTGTTGAAGAGGGTATTGTAACAGGCGGTGGATGTGCATTGTTATATGCTGCTCAAGACTTAGATAAAGTAAAAGCTAAGGGTGAGGATCAAAAAGCAGGTGTTGATCTTGTTAGAAGAGCTTTGGAAGCACCTATCAGACAAATTACTAAAAATGCTGGAGTAGATGGCTCAGTCGTTGTTGGTAAATTGTTAGAACAAAATAAAAAAACACATGGATATGATGCTCAGAGTGAGGAGTATTGCGATATGTTTAGTAAAGGTATTATTGATCCTGTAAAGGTCGTAAGAACTGCTTTACAAGATGCAGCCTCAATTGCAGGGTTATTAGTAACTACAGAAGCCATGATAGCCGATAAACCAGAAGAGAAAGATGCTGGAGCGCCAGCAATGCCAGGTGGCATGGGTGGCATGGGTGGCATGGGAATGTAATCCCCATTATTCTCAAACAAAAATTCAAAAAGGGCGGTTTTTACTGCCCTTTTTTTTTGTAGTAATTGTCAATTAGACTTAACAGTTCTAATTTTACTTTTTCTTTTTTAAAAAAGATAATCATTATTATTTTATCCTCTAGAAAGTATCTAATTTTTAAAGGTAAAATATTAATCAGAATTTTTTTAATAAATATAATCCAATTTTTTAAGACAATATTTTTCATATTATGCTTTGTTTTAATTGTGTCTTTTTTAATAAGATTTTTATTAATTTTGATTAATTCAATTTTATCGTTCATTATAAATTTATTTTTCCTTAAAAAATTATTAAGAAATCTTTTGTTATTTTTAGCAAAATCCTCATAATTATAAAAAATTATTTTTCTGGACAAATTTTTAACTAAATACTTTTTAAGTTTATGAAAATCATACTGTTCCAAAAAAAACTCATCATTTCTATTTAGCATATTCTTTTTAAGTTTTACCAAAATTTCGTTGAATGAATTGATCTTTAAAACTTTTTTTACATGTTCAGACTCCTTGTAATTTGATAAAATCAAATCAGATTGTTTTCTTTTAAAAACTATTACTGTTAAATTTTTTTTAAATTCAATAAAAATTTGGTTTAATCTTTTAATGGTCCTTTCGTAACCACTAAATGATGGATTTAAAAAATGTTCATCGCTATACAAATTAATAGAATTTTTTATTATTTTTTTCCTAAATATACTTTTTAAAGAAGGTAAATTTTTTTTAAAATCCTTATCTGAATTTTTAATAACTGAGTTCCTTATATGAAATAAATCTGAGTCAAATTTTTTTCTTATACCTATATAGTTGATATTTTCTATTTTATCAAAAAAAAAATTTTGTAAATAAGTTGTACCAGTTTTTGGATAACCAATGCAAATTATCAATTTGAATTTATTAGAATATATTTGTTTCATTTAAATTATTCTTTATAACTAAATATTAAAAATTATTATAAACTTAATAAGTTAAAATATATATTATGTCAAAACGCTATAGTGGTAAATCCTTTAAAGACTCAAGTGTAAATAAAAAACCAAAATTGACCTTTAAAGAAAAAAGAAAATTAAAAAAAGAAAAATCTAAAAAATCTTAAAATTATCTTTTCTTTTTGCTATATTTTTTAAAGATAAATTGTTTAGGTCTATTATTTCTACTTTTAAATTTCTTTTTGCCCTTAAAATTAAACCTTTTTTTTCCATTATCTAAGGGTGTATCCTCTGAGATTTTTTTTCCAAAATATTTAGGATTATTAGTAAATCCTAGTTGTTTCGTATTTTTATTTTTAAAAAATTTTTTTTTTCTTTTAAAAATAAAATCCTTCCTTTCTTCAATTCGTCCTACTCTATCGTGTCTTACATTAACTAATGATTTTTTTTTATCTTCAAAATGTAAATTTTTCTTTTTCCTAAATTTTCTTTTTTTATTGTATGGTCTATCTCCATTTTTTTTATTTTTTGAGTTTCTTCTAAAACCACTTTGTACTAATTTAAAATTTGGGTTTATCAATTTATTAATAGAATTCCACATTGATCTATCATCTGAGGTTAAAAAAGTTAATGCAGATCCCTCCAATCCAGCTCTAGCGGTTCTTCCAATTCTATGTACATAATCCTCTGGAACTTGTGGTAAGTCATAATTAATTACATGTTGAATTAATGGAATATCAAGACCTCTTGCTGCTACATCTGTTGCAATTAAAATTCTTTTAAATCCTTTTCTAAAAGAATTTATAACACGATCTCTTTTACTTTGACGAAGATCCCCATGAATTGCGTCTGCAGAATGCCCTTCCTCTTTAAGACGTTTAACCATTTTGTCAGCACTTCTTTTAGTTTTGACAAAAACTAAAATAGATCCTTTTCTCGCTAAAAATTGATCTATTAATTCATCATACTTATTTTCCTTAAAAACTTGAAGTGTTTCTTGTTTAATTTTTGCAATTGGTATTGAAGTGGCTCCGGTAGATATTCTTTCTGGACTATTTAGATATCTTTCTGAAATTCTTAAAATGTTTTGAGGTAAGGTTGCTGAGAATAATAATGTTTGATGTGTTTTGGGTACAAACTTTAAAACCATTTCAATTTGTGGGGTAAAACCCATATCTAACATTCTGTCAGTTTCATCTAAAACTAAATATTTTGTTGCTGATAAATTTAAGCTTTTTCTTTTAAGGTGATCATTAATTCTACCAGGAGTTCCAACTATAATTCTTGACCTGTTACCTAACTGTCTAAGTTGTTTTTGCATTGACTCCCCACCAATTAATAAAGCGGTTCTAATATTAATCTTATCACTTATGATACTTTTAATTGCTTCCATTACTTGTGAAGCCAGTTCTCTTGTTGGACACATAACTAATGCAAATGCATTCTTATCTAAAATCAATTTATTAATCAAAGGTATGCTAAAAGCCAGAGTTTTACCTGTGCCTGTCTGAGCAGTACCAAGAATGTCTTTTCCCTTTAATGCAACTGGAATAGCCATACCCTGAATTGGTGTTGGTTTTATAAAATTCATTTTTGACAATGAATGTTTTAATGAGTCTTCTATTTTTATTGATTTAAAATTTTCCATTTAATAATAAATAAATTTAATTTGAAATCTGATCCTTGATTTTTTTTTCAATTCAATTTTATCAGGATGTCTATATGTTTTTAAAACAATCACAACATATGAATTTTTTTTTAAACCATATTTATCCAATAAATATTGACATTTTTTAAGTTTTCAAATCAATGAATTAATGTATAAGAGCCATATTTATGACCAACAATATCAGAAACATCACTATCATTGCCCATGTTGATCATGGAAAAACTACTTTAATTGATAACCTAATGAAACAAAGTGGATCGTTTAGAGAAAACGAAATTGTTGACGAAAGATTAATGGACTCCGGTGAACTTGAAAAAGAAAGAGGAATAACAATTTTAGCAAAACCCGCTTCAATTAACTGGAAGGACTCAAGGATTAATATCATTGATACTCCTGGTCACAGAGATTTTGCAGCAGAAGTTGAAAGGGTATTGAGTATGGCAGATGGTGCTTTATTGTTAATTGACTCAGCTGAGGGTGTAATGCCTCAAACAAAATTCGTATTATCAAAAGCTCTTAAACAAGGCTTAAAACCAATTGTTGTTATAAATAAATTAGATAAATCTGATCAAAGAGCAAATGAAGTTTTAGATGAAACCTTCGATTTATTTGTTAGTTTAGATGCAAATGAAGAACAATTAGATTTTCCAGTTTTATATGCAAGTGGAAGATCTGGATGGGCTGATGAAGAAATAGAGGGTCCAAGACAAAATTTAAATCCTCTTTTAGATCAAATTATTGAGCATGTAAAACCAGCAGAATTAGATAAGTCAAAACCGTTTGCAATGCTTTCTACTCTTCTTTATGCAGATAATTTTTTAGGCAGAAGTTTAGTTGGAAGAATTACTCAAGGTACAGCAAAGGCTAATCAAGCAATTAAAGCAATAAACTTAAAAGGTGATAAAGTGGATGAAGGTAGGCTCACAAAAATTTTTAGATATGAAGGCACCAAAAAAGTTCCTATAGAGGTTGGAGAAGCGGGAGATATTGTGATTGTTGCAGGTTTAGAAAAAGCAAGTGTTGCAGATACAATATGCGATTTAGAGATTAATAAGCCAATTGCTGCTACTCCTATTGATCCTCCAACAATGTCAATTACTATTACAGTTAATACATCACCACTAGCAGGCACTGAAGGAAAGAAACTTACAAGTACACAAATTAGAGATAGACTAATTCAAGAGGCACAAAATAATGTTGGAATTACATTTTCAGAAAATGATAAAAATGACTCTTTTGTAGTAAGTGGTAGAGGTGAGCTTATGTTAGAAATATTGCTAACTCAGATGAGGAGAGAAGGTTTTGAACTAACTGTGAGCCCTCCAAAAGTTTTATTTCAAAAAGATGACAATGGTAAAAAACTTGAACCGATAGAAGAAATTACCATGGACCTTGACGAGGAATATTCTTCAAAAATAATTGACTCGATGAATAGGAGAAAAGGTAAATTAATAGAATTAAAAGATACTGGCAAAGATAAAAAAAGATTAATTTTTCATGCTCCAACAAGAGGATTAATGGGTTATACAAGTAGATTTCTTACCCTTACAAAAGGGAATGGAGTAATAAATAGAATTTTCCATGATTATGGTCCTTTTGAAGGTGAAATGGAGGGAAGAAGAAATGGTGCTCTAATTTCAATGGAACAAGGAAAGGCTGTTGCTTTTGCAATATTTAATCTTCAAGCTAGAGGTGAGATGTTTGTAACTCATAATGATCCTGTTTATCCAGGAATGATTGTTGGTCTATCTCCTAAGCCAGGTGACATGATAATTAATGTCATGAAAGGAAAAAAATTAACTAATATGAGAACCCAAGGTACTGATGAAAATATTGTACTTACACCTGTAAGAAAAATGTCAATTGCAGAACAATTAAGTATGCTGAATACTGACGAAGCCCTTGAAATTACACCCGAGTCATGCAGGCTAAGAAAAGCTATCCTCGACCCTCATGAAAGAAAGAGAAGCGAAAAGTCTGGCGCTGCAGCCTAATTAAATATTTTATCAACCAAGTAAAGACCTAAAGCAACACAAGGGCCTATTCCAAACGCAAATAATAAAGTTCCAATTCCCACCGTCCCACCTAGATACCAGCCTATACTTACAACACTAATCTCTAAAGTTCCTCGTACACCTGCTATAGGTAACTTTGTTATTTTTTGTAATCCTATCATTAAACCATCTCTAGGGCCTGCTCCTAGATTTGAAATTAAATAAATTCCTCCTCCAATACCAACTGCTAAAACAGATAATACTGCTAAAAGTATTTGATTGGTGTAATTAGATGGAGTTGGTACAAATTTAATACAAAGATCTATCATAAATGCAATTATCAAAGCATTGAATATTGTTCCCATACCTGGTTTTAGTCCTAAAGGAATCCATAAAATCAAAACTGCAATGCTTATTAAAAGAGTAATTGTCCCAATACTTAAATTTATGTTTAAAGAAATACCTTGAGCCAAAACACTCCAAGGAGAAGCGCCAGTAAAAGAGACTATTAAAAGCCCTTCACCTAAACCAAACAAAGTTAGACCGAAACATAAAAAAAAGAACGTTGAAAATTTTGGTCTAAAGTTATACGGCTTTTCAGAGCTCCAATTTACTTTTGGTATTTTCTTTATTTTCAAAAACATTTTTTTAATAAATTATTTCTATTATTGATAAAGTCTAATAATGTAACTTTAAATGAAAAAATTTATAGCAGCTACATTTCTCATACTTTACTCATCAATTTCAATAGCTCATATAGCTCATTACAATAAATATAATAAAATTGAAATGGAGATTTTCAGGAACAATGAATTAATCGGGTATAACTTCTATTTTTTTAAAAGGAATGGAGATGAAACAATTGTTACTAATCAAATTAAATTTTCTGTTAAACTTTTAGGAAAAACTATTTTCAAGGTAGAAGGTTACGGTGAAGAAAAATATTTTAAAGATCAGTTAATTTCATATAATTCTAAGACTTTACAGAATAACAAAAAAAAATTTGTAAATCTTTTATTTAATAAAGTCACAAAAAAAATTAATATTATAGGTTCTTCATATAACGGTGAAGTATCAAAAGATATCATAATTGGAAATTGGTGGAATCACAAAATTTTACAATCTGATATTCAAATTAGTCCTTTGTCAGGAAGTATAAAAAAACAGGTTGTTACTTTTATAGGTAAAGAAAAAATTGACCTATATGGAAAAACTTACGAAGTTGATCGTTTTACAATAAAATCAAAAGATCAGTCTTTACCAGAGGATAAAAAACTAGACTTTGATATTTGGTATGATCAAAAGAGAGCAATGATTTTGAAAATATCATACTCAAAAATGGGGAATTGGGAATATCGTTTAAAAAATTTTGAATAAATTATCTTGAAATTTTTTTAAATAAATCATTAGCACTAATCCATCCAGACTCCAGTCTTGGTCCAACAAACCAATCGGCGCAAACTCCTAGTTTTATTTTGGGGTCCCAAAAACTTTTAATTCTAAATGGGTTTGAGTTTGATGAATATTTCCAACCGTGATTGATACTATAAATTATTTTTGTTTTTTTTATTTTTGAAAGTTTGAAGAACTTATCAATTAAAATTTTTGAATTTTTTTTCACATCTTTTTTATTATAATCAATTTTTTTATTCGCCCATTTAAAAGTGCTTTGAAGTGTCCACAAATCATATTTAGATTTAAATCTTTTTTTTGAATTTTCATTGCCTGCCCAGCCTAAAATTGTATCATTAAATAAAAAACTACTAGGTGATTTTTTTCTTTTTTTAATTGCAATCATGACAGTGATATTTGCATCCATTTTTAAAGTTTTTTTAATAAAAGGGTTTTTTATAAATTTTTTTGAAAGTTTTCTTAGTTGTGGAAAAGGACAGGTTAAAATGATGCTATTGTATGACCTTGTTTTTCCATCGTTAAATGATAAGAACCATTTTTTATCTTTATAATTAATCTTTTTAACCTCACTTTGATAAAAGCATTTAATATCCCTCAAAAGATACTTGCAAATATCATTATTTCCATTTTTACCAATAATTTTTATGTGTTTTTTATTTTCCTTTTTTTTTGTATTTAGATAGATATGTTTGCCATTCCATTTTTTTAAAAATTTTTTTTTTATTAATTTATTTACAAACCTTTTAAATTCTTTTGATTTAGGGGAAAAATATTGTGTTCCATGATCAAAACCAACTTTTCCTTTTACTCTTTTGAAAGAAGCTCTACCCCCTGGCCCTCTACCTTTATCGTAAGTATGTACGAGAGATTTTTTATTAAGTAAGTTTGAAATAGTAGCGCCTGAGATTCCAGATCCAATTACACAGTAATCATTCATTTCCCTGCAACAACCATTCCCTCAATGAGCATGGTTGGTGAATTTATAGAATATTCAAATTCTAAATCATTTGCTAAATTTAAATTTTGAAACATGTCTTTAAAATTACCTGCAATTGTAATTTCATTAATTGGATATTTAAATTCTCCATTCTCAACAAGAAAACCAGTAGCACCTACGGAATAGTCCCCTGTTACAATATTGCTTCCATGGCCTATGGTTTCGGTTATATAAAGACATTTTGAATTTAGGCTTAATAAATCTTTATAACCAATTTTTCCATTTTCAAAATAAAGATTAGTAGATCCTCCACATCTTCCGTTAGATTTAAGATTTAACTTTTTACCATTGTAGGTATCTATTAAATAATGTTTTAATATTCCTTGATCTACAAGTTTTAATGTATTTGTCATCACCCCTTCAGAGTCAAAAGTCCTAGAACCAAGTCCTTTTAATATGTCAGGTTTATCAGTAATATTTATTGAGTCAGTAAATATTTTTTGATTGATCTTATCTTTTAAAAAAGATGTGCCTCTAGAGATGGCTGAAGAAGATATAGCACCAGCAAAAGTACTTAATATTCCTTTTGCAATTCTTTTATCAAAAATTATTGGAATTTTTTCACTACCTATTTTTTTTGGACTTAATTTTCTGATAGTTTGTTCAGAGGCTAATTTACCTAATTCATCAGCATTTTTGATATCCTTCAAATGACATTTTCGGGTATATTCATAATCTCTCTCCATGCTTTTTTCATCCTTAGCTACCGCAACACTGGATGCTGTAAATGAAGAGGTTTTGTATCCCTCACAAAAACCATTGGTGTTTGCTAAAATAAAATTTGATTTACCCTCTGTAAAGCTAGACTCAGTATTTATGATTTTTTTATCATCTGATGCAGAAGTCTCTAATGTTTTTAGATATTCTATTTTACTTTCATTGTTTAAATGGGTGTCATCATATAAATTTAAGTCTTTAACGTTTTTAACAAGTAGGTCCTTATCAGGGAGTGAATTAAATTCATCTTCGGGAGTATTTTTTGTAGTTTCAATGCATTTCTCTATTAAAATATTAATATTATCTTTTAATAGATTTGAAGATGATATAGATGACTTTTTCTTTCCGATATAAGTTGTTATATCTATACCTAAATCATCAGATCTATTGGACTCATCTAATTTTTTATTCCTGAAATTTACTGTTTCAGAAATAGAATTATTAACAACTACGCTTGCATCTGTAGCTCCCAATTTTTTTGCTAGATCTAAACAATAAGATGCTTTTTTTTCTAAAAAATCCTGTTCTTTAACCATTTATAAATTTGTACCACCAACAGTCATCTTGTTGATTAATATTGATGGTTGAGCCACACCTACTGGCACTCCTTGACCTGCTTTTCCACAAGTGCCTATACCTGGATCTAACATCATATCATTACCGACCATTGAAACTTCTTTAAGAATTGAAGGACCATCTCCAATGAGGGTTGCTCCTTTAATAGGGGAGCCAATTTTACCATTAATTATTTCATATGCTTCAGTACAATTAAAAACAAATTTTCCAGAAGTAATATCAACCTGTCCTCCACCAAAACTTACAGCAAATATACCCCTGTCTACTGATTTGATCATTTCATCTTGAGTTTGATTGCCACTTAACATCATGGTATTTCTCATTCTAGGCAAAACAATGTGCCTAAAATTTTCTCTTCGACCACTACCTGTTGATTTAGTCTTCATTAATCTCGCATTCAGTCTATCTTGCATGAAATTTTTTAAAACTCCATTTTCTATCAATACTGTTTTTTCGGTAGGGGTTCCTTCATCGTCTATTGTAAGACTTCCTCTCTTATTATCTAAAGTTCCATCATCAACAATGGTTACTCCCTCACTTGCAACTTTTTGGCCCATCAAATTATGAAATGCTGAAGTTTTTTTTCTGTTAAAATCTCCTTCTAAACCATGCCCTATTGCCTCATGAATTAAAATTGCTGGCCAACCCGGACCTAACACTACTTTCATTTCTCCTGCAGGAGCTGGTTTGCTCTCTAAATTAACTGAAGCTATTCGGAACGCTTCATCACAAACATTTTTCCAATTTTCATCCTTCAGATAAGAATCATAAGATTGTCTACCTCCAATTCCATAAACGCCAGTCTCTTTTCTACCATTTCTTTCTAGCATTACTGAAACATTAAACCTTATCAAAGGGCGTACATCTGTCAGTGTTTCACCTCCAGATCTAATTATTTCTACAGACTTTTGTTCTCCACTAAAATTGGCTGTTACCTGCTTAACATTATTATCTTTTTTTCTAAGGTATTCATTAACTTTATTTAATGTTTCAATCTTTGAATTAAGCGTTTTTTCTTCTATCGGATTTATATTTTCATAATATTTTTTATTTGATTTTGGAATAGACTGATTATAAATGCCTTGAGCAGATTTAAGGGTTGACTTTAAATTTTCCGAAGATTGTTTTAATGAATTCTCAGATATTTCATTAGAATGAGAATAAGCAACAACTTCACCCGAAACAGCTCTAAAACCAAATCCTAGATCAGAATTATAACTAGAATTCTTTATCTTATTATCATCTAACAAAACATTCTCTGATTTTGTATCTTCCAGATATAATTCACCATCATCACATTTACTTAATGTGTCTGAAATTATATTTTCAGCTTGATTTCTAGATAGATCAGATTTTTCGAAGAAATTACCCATAGTAGTTGAAACATAGGTTGTTTAAAATAATTTTCAACTAGAGTATTTTACGCATGTACATAACCTTATATAGTTAGTAAATAAGCACATTATGAAGGTTTATTTCAATAATTCTTGTAAAATTTGTAAGGCTGAAATTGATCTTTATAAAAAAGAAAATATTAAAGAAATAGATTGGGTAGATATTACCAATAATAACCTAGCTCAAAGAGAAACATCTAAAAACAGCAAAGAACTTTTACGTAGATTACACGTCATAGAAGATGAAAAAGTTATAGAAGGAGCTGAAGCATTCTTAGTATTATGGAAGAAGATGCCAAAATATAGATTTTTATATAATTTTTTTAAATTACCTATTATTTTTAACTTATTTTCTTTTGGTTACGAAATTATTGCTTTCTTTCTATATTTAAAAAATAAAAAACAATTAAAAAATTAATCTAAAAAAAACAAGAAGAATTTACTCAATAGTGACATGGAAGATACAAACATAATAAAAACAATAGAGTACATAAATAAAACTATTTTATTTTTTTTTCTTCTTAATCTCACAAAGTCTTTGTCATCTAAATCAGAAATGTCTCTTTCTCCTACAACAGGATAATCATAACTAAAACGCCAAGTGCTTTCTCCCAGTCTAGAATCTAAGTTATTATAGTAAGTTATCCAGGCAAGAACATATTTTAAAATTAAGTAAAGGATTATAAGAAAAGCTGAGCCTAAAATCATTATAGATAATACCTAATTAATAAAAAATATTTAATTATTATTTTTGTCTCGTTTTCTTGCAATTAGTTGAGTTAAAGAGTCAACCATAGTGTCTGAGGCTTTGAATATGTCAATATTCCTAAATTCATGAGAAACATTTTTTTCAGGATTTGTTTTATCTTCAATAACGATGCCTTCATCAGGTGAGTTGTTTTTAATATATATTAATAATAACCACTCCTCATCTTTACTTTCATCCCATTTAATAAATATTTCTCCTGTTTCAAATCTTCTATCTATACAACGGAAAATAGACATGTCCCTTGTGATATATCTTTTATTTAGTTGAAATACTAAACTACTTGCACTTCTATAAAAACTTTCCAATGCAAATTCAATTTTTTGTCTTGCAATTGTGTATTCCTTCTCTTTGGATAATAATGTTTCCCTATCTTCGTCACCCTGTAATTTTACACCAAGCGCCTCTACCCTTTCTTTAATTTTTTGATCTCTGATAATCCGATATTTTTCTTTGAGCTTGTCAATTCTTTCTTGTAATTCAGAGTAATCCTCTCTTTTTTCTTTTAACGAAAGTTTCTCAAGTCTTTCTAATTCTTTAACTTCTCTTATTCTAAACTTCTCTATTTGTTTTTCTAATCTTAATTGTTTTAAAAATTGTCTTTGTTTTTCTGCTTGCTCTATCCTTAAAAGAGCCTGTTCTTTTCTTAAAAACAACTTAATGTCTTTTGTTCTTTGTTTTTCTAGTTTGGCCTCATCTTTTAAGGTTTGTTCATTAAGCTTAATTCTAAGATCATCATCTATTTTTTTTTGTTTTTGGATTTTAATTTTCTCTTCTCTCTCTTTCTCAATTTTTTCTATTTTAAGCCTTCTTTTTTCATCATCCTTTAAAACCTTGTAATTTGAGATTGTTTCAGAAATTTTATCGAAAAATTTCTGGATATATTTTTCCAAATTGAAATTAATTTTGAAGTTTAAATTAGGCTTTAACGAGAGTTGAAATTTTACTAGTTTTAAAACTAGACTTTCATTGGTAGGTTTTTTAATTTTAAGGGGTAATATCCTTTTTTTACTTTTATATACTCTTTTTTTATTATTTTTTTTAAATCTATTTCTAAAAATTTTTTTTCTTTTTTTTGAGATTTTTTTTACTCTTCTTATTTGTTTAATTTTTGGTCTTTTTTTTTTAGATTTTTTTCTTTTTTTTTTCATTTTTAAGAGAATTTAATTCTACCAATTATTTAATGATAAATATAGTCTCTAGTCACAGGTGTAGAGGTATAATTTTTTGTAAGTTGAAATTGATATACAACTTGATCACCCCACTTGAATGCCATTTCACATCCTGCAAGATAAAATTCCCACATTCTAAAAAATTTTTCATCAAACATTTTGATGATTTTTTGTTTATTTTTAATACAGTTTTCTTTCCAATGTCTCAAGGTATGTGAATAGTGAAGTCTTAAAACCTCAATATCGGTAACAATTAAACCTGCTTTTTCTATTGGAGTTGTAACTTCACTTAAGCTTGGAGTGTAACCTCCTGGAAATATATACTTAGTTATCCATGGATGGGGATCTCTAGGAGGATTAACAGATCCTATAGTGTGTATTAATGAAATACCATCATCATTTAATAAATGTTCTATCTGTTTAAAAAATTTTTTATAAAATTTTCTTCCAACATGCTCAAACATTCCAACACTTACAATTCTATCAAATTTATCTTTAAGTTCTCTATAATCTACAAGTTTGAATTTGACTTGATTTTCTAAATTCATCTCTTTTGCAATTTTATTGCAGTATTCAAGTTGATTTTTTGACAGTGTAATCCCTGTAACTTCACATTTTGCACTTTTAGCTATGTCTATTGCTAGTGAACCCCAGCCACAACCTATATCCAAAACTTTTTGATCAGATTGAATGTTTAGTTTTTTTATAATGTGTTGAATCTTATTATTTTGTGCAGTTTCTAAAGTGTCGTTTTCATTTTTAAAATAAGCGCAGGAATATTGTTTTTTGGGATCTAAAAATAAATCATATAGATCATCTGATATGTCATAATGGTGAGATACATTCATTTTAGATTTTTTAATAAAATTAAAATTTGTCAGATATCTATAAGAACCTCTCAATCTATTAAGTAAATAACTAAAGAAATTCAATTCACTCCTACCAAAATTCATTAGTGCTAAATTTAAAAAATCAGTAAGAGAGCCATTTTCTATAATTATTTCACCATCTGTGTACGCCTCCCCAAAATATAAGTCTGGATGAAGTAATAATTTATAATGTAGTTTTTTATTTAAAATTTTTATTCTAAGAGGATTATTGGATGGCTCGCCTATAATATAATCTTTTGAATTTGCATCTGTTAAGATAAAACCACCTTTTTTAAAGACTTTGTTTAAAAAACTTGCTAATTGCACTTTAAGCCGCCATAGATGAATTTGTTTTAAAATTAAGATTTTTTAAATCTTCCATTAATTTTTTTTCTTCTTCATAATTTAATAATCTTAAAGGAGGTAACAAATTTCTGTAAATTTGATCACCTTGTGAACAAAAAGTATGTAATCCAGATATTAAATTAAATTGATCAAAAACACTTCTGACATCACACAATTTTTTATTATATGACTGTTGCTTATTTGAAAAAAAATCATCATAAACTTTTCTGGATAGTTGAGCAGTTACATTGCAAGTAGCAGTAATAATTCCTGAACAGCCTAATTCTAAACCTTTAAGTAACTTTAATTCTGAACCTGGTAAGATTGAAAAATTTTCTATCTTCAGATCTTCAAATAAATTGTAAGAACTATCCTTAACGCCTATTATTTGATTTGGAAATCTTTTCACAAGCTCTTTAATACAATTAATACTAAATTTGTAACCACAAAGTTTTTCAAAATTATAAAGAATAATTTCAGACTCTGGAACTGCTTCTACTATTCTGGTGTAAAATTGTATTACTTCATCATCCTCGTATTTATAATAAGCAGGAGGCATAATTAAAAATTTTTTAAAATTTAATGACATTGCTACCTTCATCAAGTTTATGGTTTCCCCTAGAGAATTTAAACCAGTGCCTATTATATATTTTTCTTTATATTTGCTTGTAGATAGCTTGTTCAAAAAAGTAATCTTTTCAGTCACTGAAATAAGTTGTGCTTGGCCTGTGCTTCCAAAAATTGCAATCCCGTGGCAGCCTTGATCAATAATTTTCTCTGAGTGAGATATCGTTTTTTCAATATTTAGACTTAAATCTGGGTTTAAGATCGATAGACCCGCAGCATATATACCTTTAATTTTTGACATAAATTTTTTTTAAATAAGTATAATAGAAAAATTATTTATATGAAAACAGGAATTTTCTTGAGCTATAAAGGCTTAGGTGCAAATTTGTTACACTTAAGTTATTGTCACGAAATAGCAAAAAAATTTGGTCCAGTTACTTTGATTACATTAAACCCTAAATTGAATCAGGTACTCAGTGATGATCCAAATTTTGATGGAGTAATTTATTTAGATGAATTTCATAAAAAATTTAAAGACGTCCTAAAATTATCAAAATTTTTTAAAACTCTTAAATTAAAAAATTTTTTTATCTTTTACCCAAGTTTTAGATACTTTTTATCTAGCAAAATTGCAGGTATAGAGAACATATATCATTATCCATTATTTAAAAAACGAAATTTACATTTAGTTAAAACTGCAAAAACTTTTACTGAGAAAGTTTTAGATATTAAAGAATGTCCTACAGAAACTAAAATATTTATAAATAATAAAAAGGTCAAAGAATTAAAAAAAGATAATTTAAAAAAAATTGTTCTTGGAATTGGTTCGTCAGGTCCGACTACTAAATGGGGATACAAAAACTATATATCGCTTATAAAGAAAATTAATAATTTTAATAAAGTTTTTTTTTATTTACTTTGTGGTCCAGATGAAAAAGAGGATGCCCAAAAAATAATTGACGAAATTGGGAAAGAAAATTGTGAGTCACTTTGTAATAAAAAAATCTCAGATGTTAAGAACTATATTGCTTTAAGTGATATTTATATTGGAAATGACTCATTTGGACACCACATATCTTGTCAAATGGGAAAACCATGTTTTATAATTTTGCTTGATACACCAAGAGCTTACTCGGACTACAGTATTAATCAAAATAGAATAGTCCCACCAGGTGTTGATATTAATAATGTTTCTCACAACTCCAGACTTGATCCCAACACTATTTCAATTGATATGGTATATAATAAAGTAAAAGAGTTTATTTAATTTCATTTAACAATATATCTCTTGCTTCATTTACAATTGATGAGAGTCTTGAAGTTTCAGGAGATATATCAGGATGTATTTTCTTTTGAATTTTTAAATATGCTTTATTTATATCTTCCTTGGTTAATTTTTTTTTTTCATTTAAATTTAAAATTTTATACGACTCTGAGACTGATAAAGTAGAAATGTTATTGCTTTGGGGTTTATTAAATGAAAATCTACCACTTCTTCTTAATGTCTGAATTAACCTAAAAAGAGATATTAATTGAAAAATTGATAACCCTTTTAATTTAAGCAATGCTAAACTTGCAAGCGTAAGCGGTAAAGTTAATAAAAATCTACCTCCCACAGCAAATAAAATTGCTAAAATAATTAATCCTAAAATAATTATAAATCTGAGACCTTTTGATATCTTTTTAGATGAAATATTCGTTATAAATTTTAGTAGAAAATAAAGGACAATCAATATAACTACTGTATAAATTATTATATTCATAAATTTCTCTATAAAATGAAAGTACCACAACTTAGAAAAAAATCAGAAATTAAATCTTGTCACAATGTAACATGGGAGGATAATTATAGCTGGATACACCAAAAAGATATTCTTGAGGTTTTAAAAGATAAAAATAAGTTAAACCCAGAAGTGAGAGAATATCTTGAACAAGAAAATTCTTTTGCAGAATTTCATTTAAAAGATACAAAAAATCTACAAAAAAAATTATTCAACGAAATTAAGGGACGAATAAAACTTGATGATGAGTCTTTACCTTATATAGATCATACTTACGAATATTGGACCAAAACTACAGCTAAGGGAAATTATTCAATTAAATTAAGAAAAAAAATTAATACAAATTTAGTAGAAGAAATTTGGAATGGGGACAAAGAAAAGGAAAAATTGAATGTTGAATATTTTGGTGTGGGTGATCTTGAGGTTAGTCACAATGATAAATACCTCGCATACTCTTTAGACACTAAAGGTTCTGAATATTATACAATTTTTATCAGAGACATAATTACTAAAGAGTTTATTACGAAAAAAATAGCAGATACATCAGGGAGTATAACTTTTAGTTTAGACGATAAATACATTTTTTATTCAAAATTAGATGAGAACCACAGAGCTAGAAAAATTTTTAGACATAAAATTGGAAATTTTAATGATGAAGATGAATTAATTTTTGAGGAAAAAAGTGAAGCTTTCACAGTAAGTATAAGCTTAAGTTCAGATGAAAAATATTATTTTATTTCAACTTCTGATCACAATACGTCAGAGCAGTATTATTTTGAAGTAAATGAGGAAAAGCCAAGTCCTAAATTAGTAATTAAAAGAGAAAGAGGCATTTTATATTCTATCAATTCATGGGATAAGAAATTTTATAATCACACAAATAAAAATGCAGAAGATTTTAAGATTGATATTTCAAGTAGTTTAGAAAATCAAGACTGGCAACCCTTTGTTGCAGCAAAAGATGAGGTATTGATTGGAGGATGTATTTTCTTGAATAACTGGATAATTCGTTCTGAAACCTCAAATGCTTTAGACAAATTATTCGTAAGAAATATTTCTCAAAACATAGAAGAAGAATTAGTTTTCACAGATGAGACTGTTAGCGTCCCAAATATATCACTGAGACAAAAAGATAAGAATACTGATGAAATTTATGTAGGTTATTCATCACCTAAGACTCCTTCAAGGGTTTATCGATATAACCTTTCAAACAAATCTAAAAAATTAGTTAAAGAACAAGAAATACCGTCTGGGCATAACCCTGATGACTATATCGTAGAAAGAGTTGACTATAAATCTCACGATGGAAGAATTGTTCCTTTAACAATTACAAGGCACAAAAAAACAAAAGTTGATGGCTCTGCAAATTTACTTTTGTATGGTTATGGTTCTTATGGTAATTCAATGAGTCCTGGATTTTCTTCAACACGTTTAAGTCTTATAGATAGAGATATAATTTGGGCAACTGCACATATAAGAGGTGGAATGGAAAAAGGTATGAAGTGGTGGAAAGAAGGTAAGCTTACTAATAAAAAGAATACTTTTGAGGATTATATTTACGCTGCTAAATATTTAATTGATAATAATTATTCATCTAAAGGCAAAATAATTGGTATGGGTGGTTCTGCTGGAGGACTTTTAATGGGAGCTGTAGTAAATAAAGTTCCAGACTTATTTTTAGGAATTATAATGGCAGTTCCATTTGTTGACTCATTAACAACTAATCTTGATCATTCTTTACCTCTAACTGTTGGAGAATTTGATGAATTTGGTAATGCTAAAGACAACAAAAGTCATTTTGATTATATATTTTCCTACGCCCCTTATAATAACATAAAAAAAATGGATTATCCTCATATGTTAATAACAACAAGTTTAAGTGATAATCGAGTTCTATTTGATGAGCCAGCGAAGTTTACAGCTAAACTAAGAGACTACAAAACAGATGAAAATCTTTTACTTCTAAAAACTGAAATGAACGCTGGTCATGGTGGAAAATCTGGAAGAGATGGTGCTATAGAGGAAATTGCTCTTGATTATTCATTTGCGTTAAAAATATCAAAAAAAAATAATTAGTAATCTTGAAAATATTAAATTGATTATTAAATAACAAATGTACGTCGCCTAATGGGACTTACAAAAAATATAAACTTGCTTAACAAAGGAGGATATTATGACAAGTAAGGATCTATCTATATTTAACTCTCTAAGACCATTTTCGATTGGTTTCGACGATATGTTTGACCAATTTGAAAATATGCTTGGAAATGGTGCTTTGACGACACAGTCAAATTACCCACCATACAACATTAGAAAAACAGGAAAAGACAATTACGCTATTGAAGTTGCTTTAGCTGGTTTTAATAAGAAAGATGTTGAAGTGGAGTTTGAAGATAATTTATTAACTGTAAGAACGAAACAAGTTAATAAATCTGAAGACAATAATGCAGATGGAGAAATAATCCATAAAGGTATTTCTCAAAGACAGTTCGCAAGGTCATTCACTATTGCTGACGATGTAAAAGTAAATAGTGCAGAACTTAAAGATGGTCTTTTAACAGTATCTTGTGAAAGAATTGTTCCAGAGCATAAAAAGAGAAAACTTATAGAAATAAGATAAATTAACCTTACTTGCGGAGAATTTTTCTCCGCAAGTAAATTTAAAAACAACCATTAGACACAAAACCCACAATTACTGAATTTGAATTTACTTCAAATCTTCTTTCACATGGGATTCCATACTTTTTAGTATTATAGACTAGTATTAAATTACCCTTTTCATTTTTAAAATCTTCATTGGGCTTACCCAATTCTAGTTGTAAATCGCTTAAGGACTTACCAATAAATTTACCTAATTTTTGGTTTTCCTTTTCTACAATAGCATCCGTTTTCTCTTTGATTGTCTCACACCCTGTAATAAAGGAAAAAAATAAAGTAATTATTAGAATGGACCTAATATTTCTCATAAGAATATAATAACAGTCTAATTATAGTATAAATATAAACTTCTAGGTTGAAAGATGTGAATAAATAATAGTTTTAAAAGGTAATTCAAATAAGAATCAAATATTTTGACGTTAAAAGGAGGAAAAATGCTTGAAAATTATTTTAATTATAAAAAACATAATACAGATTTTAAAACTGAGGTCATAGCAGGAACAACTACATTTCTTACGATGGCTTACATAATGTTTTTAAATCCATTTATATTATCAGGGGAATTTGCTGGACCTGAAAAAGGTTTCTTTGATTTCGGCGCAGTATATACAGCAACGATTTTAGCAACAGCGCTTGCTTGCTTTATAATGGCTTTTTACGGAAAAACTTGGCCAATAGGACTAGCCCCAGGTATGGGAATAAATGCCTTTGTGGCATTTGGAGTGTGTGCTGGAATGGGATATACACCGCAAGAAGCTTTAGGTGCAGTGCTAGTAGCCGGGGTATTATTCTTGATTATATCTCTGACACCTATCAGAGCTTGGTTAATCAACTCAATTCCAAAAAGTTTAAAGTTAGGAATTGGAGCAGGTATAGGTTTATTTTTAGCAATTATTGGTCTTCAAATAATGGAGGTTGTAGTAGATAATCCAGTAACCCTTGTACAATTAGGTAACTTAGGTGATCCACTTGTTTTATTAGGGTGCGCAACGTTTATAGCAATAATTGTTTTAGAAAAAATGAATGTCAAAGGCAATATTATTATTGGTATTTTGGTCTTCAGTATTATTGCTTGGGTGACAGGACTAGCAAAATTTAATGGTATCGCAAGTTCACCTCCACCAATGACATATCTTTTTGATTTTGATCTTTCAGCTGCAATGACCGCTGGTATGTCTACAGTAATATTTACATTATTATTTATTGATTTCTTTGATACTGCAGGAACTTTAACTTCAGTTGCAAACGTTGCTGGTAAGATTGGAAAGGATGGAAAAGTTCAGGATATTAATAAAGCAATGTTATCTGACAGTGTAGGTACTGTTGCTGGGGCAATGATGGGAACAACAACAGTTACAAGTTATGTAGAGTCGGGAGCTGGTGTTAAAGCTGGAGGAAAAACTGGAATGACTTCATTAGTTATTGGTCTATTGTTCTTGGCGTGTATATTTTTTGCTCCTTTGGCAACCAGTTTACCCAAACAGATCGACGGTGCAGCTTTACTTTTTGTATCTGTTTTATTTATAAGAAATATAACAGATATAGAATGGAATGATATTTCTGAGTCAGCGCCTGCTATACTTGCAATGATCTCGATGCCGTTAACTTATAGTATCAGCAATGGTATTGCTCTGGCATTTGTGTCATATGCTTTAATAAAAATATTTACTGGAAAGTTTTCAAGTACTTCTCCAGCGATATGGGTAATCGCAATACTAAGCGTTGTAAGCTTTGCTGTAGCTTAAAATAAAATATTAAATAGGGCTGGTTAAACTAGCCCTATTTATTTTTATTAATAATCTCTTCAATTGAAAGTTCCTCATAATGCTCTGTAGGTTGGACAATCCAAGGGTCTGAATCTAGCTTAATCGGACAAAAATCAGGTTCAAATTTTGAAGATTTTTTTTTCCAAAGACAAGCTGTTTTTACTTCTTTAATATAACTTTTTGTAGGACCATAATTTTTCAACCACTCTATACTTTTATTAAGTGTTAAACCTGTATCAGATAAATCATCAATTAAAAGAACCTTATTAAAGTCTTTGTTGTTCGCTAATGAACTAATTTCTCGAGCAAACATTAATTGTCCCTGTTTATCTTCCATTCCTTTTCCTGAATAGCTTTGGATTACAATGTAAGCGATTGGGAGTTTTAAAATTCTTGAGAGGATATCTAGTATAGGTGCAGCACCTCTCATTATACCCACCAGAACAGTAGGGTTGTAATTTTCATAGATTTGAACTGCCAGTTTTTCAACAATTTTAGTATATTGTTCAAAAGTGATAATTAATTTTTCTGCCATAAATTTTATTATCATATAAAACAAATTTAAAAAGATTAAAAAGTAATAATGAAAATATTTGACTGTTTTATGTATTTTGATGAAGATTTAATCCTTGATGTAAGATTAAATTATCTAAATAAATTTGTTGATCAATTTGTAATTGTTGAGTCAGTATATAGTCATAATGGTGAAAAACGAAAACCTCAATTTGATATAAAAAAATTTAAGAAATTTGAGGATAAAATTACTTACCTGTTAATCGATCACCAAGAAAAAGATTTTTTTTCAATTAAAGATACTGATACCTTAAATAAAATAGCTGGCAAAAAAATAATGAATGCTCTGAAAAGAGAAAACTACCAAAGAAACTTTTTAATCAATGGCTTAATCGAAGCAACTGATGAGGATTGGATCATTATCTCTGATCTTGATGAGATACCAAACCTAGAAATGAATAATTTGAAGGAATGTGAAAATAAAATAGTCTTTTTCAAACAAATAATGATTTATTACAAACTTAACCTTTATTTAGCAGAGTTCCCTTGGATTGGCTCTAAAGCATGTAAAAAAAGTGCATTAAGATCTCCTCAGTGGTTAAGAAATATAAAAGATAGAAACTATCCTTGGTGGAGATTAGATACTTTTTTTTCTAAAACAAAATATTCTAATATAAATATTTTTGAGAATGGCGGTTGGCATTTTTCATATATCAAAAATCCTGAAGGAATAGAAAGAAAATTAAAATCGTATTTACATCATGCTGAATATGAAATGAATCCAATAGATAAAGATAAAATTTCTAAATTAATAGAAGAAAAAAAAGCAATATATAATTTAAAAGTTGATTCAAGACTTAATAAATTTGATGATGGCAATAAACTAACAAAACTAGATTTGAGTCTTTTGCCACAATACGTAAAAGATAATATATCTATGTTTAGTGATTGGATAGAGAAATGAGCAAAGGTTATATTATATGTGTTTACGAAAGTATAAACGATGATAAAGCTTTAAAAACTTACGCTACTAAAGCAAGATTAGCTGTTGAAAAATATAATGGTAAATTTTTAGTAAGAGGAGGAAAAAATATAGTTACCGAAGGAAAAAGTTTTGTAAGAACAGTTGTAATAGAATTTGATTCTTTTGAGAAAACTAAAAATTTTTTTTATTCACCGGAATATCAAGCCGCTCATGAATTGTTAGAAAATACTGTTGTTAGAAATCATCAAATTATAGAAGGAAGTTAGTATTGAATTGGTTCTGGATCAATACTTCTCCAAAGATACCACGTAGCAACTGAACAATAAGGTGAAAATTTTTTTTCTAAAAGTTTTACAAATTTTTCTGGGGGTAAATATTTTTTCTTATAATTTTTTGATATAGCTCTTAAAAGACCTATATCTTGAATTGGCCAGATATTTGACCTATTAAAAGTGAATAATAAAATCATTTCTGCAGACCATCTTCCAATTTGCTTTAAATTACTCAAATAAATAATTGCTTCCTCATCACTCATCTTTTTAATTAACTTTGGATTAAATGATTTATCTAAAATTTGTTTTGCTAAATTTTTTATTCCTGAAATTTTTTGATGACTCAGCCCACATTTTCTCAATTGAACTTTAGTTAATTTGAAAACTACTTTGGGATTAATCTTATATTTACATTTTTTTTCGAATTTTAAAAAAACAGAATTAGCTGCCGCAACACTTATCTGCTGTCCAATAATACTTTTGCATAAAGAGAAAAAAATATCCTTACGGGATGTTAATGTTATTTCTGAAGGACTACTGTAGTTACTGATTAAATTTGATATTACTTTATCTTTTTTTGAAAGGTATTTTTTCGCTTTTTTCCAATATTTTGGTTCCTTAGTCATTAATTGTTTTAGTTGAAATAATTTTTTTTTTATAAATTTCTCTTCTAAAAATGATTAAAGTTGAAATAATAACTAGTAAAGCACCTGACAAAGTTTTTATAGTAGGAATTTCATTCCATATAAAATAACCAAAAATTATTGCAAATACCAAAGCTAAATATTTTAAAGGTGTTACAAGAGAAACCTCAGCATATTTGTATGACTGGCTCAACCATAAATTTGCAACCCCACCAAAAATACCAACGAAAGATAATAGTATAAAGTCTTTTAAACTAGGCATCACCCAACCTTGTGGAATAGTTAAAAAACTTAGCAATGTAATCGATAAAGAAAAATAAAAAGAGATTAGCCATACAGGCTCTGTAGATGAGAGTTGTCTTATAGTTATTGCAACATAAGAAAGTCCCAAACAAAAAATAATTGGAAAGATATAATAAATATTGAGTTCACTTATTCCAGGTTCTGTTATTACTAGAATGCCAACAAAACCTACCAGCACCGCTAGCCATCTATATATACCAACCTTTTCACTGAGTAGAAAAATTGAAAAAATTGTTGTAAATATCGGGGCTGCAAATGAAATGCTAACTACTGTTGCGAGTGGCAATTCTCTTAAAGCAATAAAAATTGAAACAAGAGCTATTAATCCTGATATACATCTAAGGAAATGAAGACCTACCCTTTTTGTTCTATAAAAATTGTGCAATCTTTCTCGAGGTATTACAAAGAAATAGAAGATGATACCAAAAAAACCTCTAAAAAATAATACCTGACCAATAGGATAGTCCACTGACCATTTTACTATAATATCCATTAAAGAAAATGCACAAATGGATATAAACATGTACAAAAATCCTAATTGATTTTTACTAAGCATATGAATAATTTGTAAATTAATTTAAATCATAATCAATGGAAATAGCAGTTTTAGCATTAGGATGTTTTTGGGGACCCGAAATTAAATTTAGTAAAATTGAAGGTATTATCAAAACTGAGGTTGGGTATTGTGGAGGCAACAGTCCGACTACAACTTATAAAGAGGTTTGTACTGGTAATACGAACCATGCAGAAGTTGTCAAACTTGATTTCGACGAAAAAATTATTTCCTTTGAAAAAATCTTAAAAATATTCTTCCAAATCCATGATCCAACAACTTTAAACTCTCAAGGACCAGATTTTGGAACTCAATATAGAAGTGAAATATTTTACCTAAATAGTAATCAAAAATTAATAGCTGAAAAAATATTAAATGAAGTAAATGAAAGATTGTCTGGTAAAGTAGTTACAAAAATCTCTCTTTTAAAAAATTACTGTCCAGCTGAGGAATACCATCAAAAATATTTAGAAAAAAGATAAAATGTCATTAGTTGAGACAGATTGGTTGGCCAAAAATCTAAAAGATGTAAAAATTATTGATTGTTCTTGGCACATGCCTCAAAGTAATAGAGATGGTTTTGAGGAGTATAAAAACAAGCATATTCCTAATGCTATTTTTTTTGATTTAGATAATAACTCTAGAAAAGATACTGATCTACCTCATATGCTTGTTGAAAAAGACAATTGGGAAAAAATTGTATCCCAGATGGGAATCAACAATGATGATAAGATAGTCGTTTATGATAACTCAGATGTAATCAGTTCATGCAGGTGTTGGTTTAATTTCATCTACTTTGGACATGACCCAAAATTAGTCTATGTTTTAAATGGAGGTCTAAAAAAATGGATGAAAGAAAATAAAAAGATTACAAAAGAATTACCCAAAACTCAGATATCTAACTACAAAGGTATTGAAATAAAAGATTTTGTTAAAACAAAAAAAACAATTGATCAAAATTTAGATATTCAAAATTTTAAGATAATAGATGCCAGAAGCAAAGAAAGATTTGAGGGAAATGTTTCTGAACCAAGAAAAGGACTTAGAAGTGGAAATATAAAAAATTCCTTTTGTATCCCTTTTTACTACTGTTTAAATGAGGATAAAACTTTTAAAAACAAAGAGGATCTTGAAAATATTTTCAAAACTTGCATAAAAAATATAAATGAAAAAAATATAGTTTTTTCATGTGGTTCTGGAGTTACTGCGTGTGTTTTGGCACTAGCTTATTCTCTAATAAATGATAAATATCTCCCTTGTATTTATGATGGCTCTTGGGCTGAATACGGCTTGATTTAAACTTTTATGAAAAGGTCTACAAAAATTATTTCTATAATATTGCTATTTTTTCTTGTCATAGCAATTGTGATTATTGGGAGAACAATGATCGGGAATCATTTTAAAAAAAAATTTAGTAAAAGACCCCCTCCAGGAATTATAATTACCGAAGTTGTAAATAAACAATTTTCAGAAAAAATAGAAACTTTCGGTACAGCGATTTCAAAAAAATCTGAGTCATATAAAATAAAAAAAGATGACCTTTTAAAAGACCTAAAGCTTAAAAATATTGTAAAAAAAGGTGAAATATTAATTGAATTGAAAAGTGGTAATATAATAGCACCATTCAATGGAGTATTAGGATATACTGGACTTACAGAGGATATTCTTGTTTCAAATAATATAGTCATTATCACAATTGATGATAACTCAACTATATATTCTGATATAAAAATACCTGAAAATTATGCATCATACATAAAAAAGGGGCTGCCAGTTGAAGTTAAAATAGCTAACTATAAAGAAAAAATTTTTAAGGGTGAGGTGGACTTTGTTTCAAGTAGAATTAACGCTGATACCAGAAGTTTACTATCAAGAATAAAAGTAAATAATAAAGACTTAGAATTAATTTCAGGTTCATTATTAGAAGTTAGTGTAAAATTTAACCTTAGAAATTCTTTAAGTGTTCCTGATACAAGTGTAATGGTTGAAGGTGATAAATCTTATGTTTATAAAATTAATGATGAAAATATTGCAAACAAAACAGAAGTAAAAACAGGTTTAAGAACAGATGAAAATATAGAAATAATTTCTGGTTTAACTCAAGGGGATATCATTGCTGCGGAAGGTTTAAGGAAAGTTAGACCTCGTGGAAAAATAAAACCCATCAATCAATAAATGAATATTACAGAATTAAGTATAAAAAGACCAACTGTCTCTTGGGTTATGTCTCTTATTTTAATTGTTTTTGGTTTATTCGTATTTTGGAAATTGCCAGTAAGAGAATTGCCAAATGGTATACAGCCACCAGTCGTACAGATTCAAGTAGATTATAAGTCCGCTGCAGCTTCAATAGTAGATCAAGAAGTAACTCAGGTTGTTGAAGATGTTATTGGAGGAGCCGAAGGTATAAAAAATATTGACTCTAAATCTGAAAATGGAAGAAGTACAATCAATGTAGAGTTTGATACTAGTATAGATTTAGATAATGCGGCAAACGACATTAGAGAAAGAGTTGCTAGAATAGTCGACAATTTACCTGCCGAGTCTGATGCTCCACAAATACTCAAAAGAGCAGCTGGTTTTACTACAACTATGTGGTTGTCTTTATCCTCTTCAACTTGGAGTGATCTTGATCTAGGAGATTACGCAGAAAGATATTTGGTTGATCAATTTTCTAGTGTTAAAAATGTTGGTAGGATCAGAGTTGGAGGTTTAAGAGAATTAAGTATCAGAGTTTGGATTGATCCAATAAGGCTTGCTGCTAATAATTTGACAATCAAAGAGGTTGAGACTGCGATGAGGGGAGAAAATATTAGTCTTCCAGCTGGAACTCTTGAAGCAGACAACATTGATTTAACACTTAATTTAGACAAATCATATAATGACATTAATTCTATCAAATTACTCCCAATTAAAAAAAACGGTAATAAAGTTATTTTATTATCTGATGTTGCAAATATAGAATTTGGTCCAGTTTCAGAAAAAACCCTATTTAAGGCTCAAACTAAAGATCAAATAAATTTAAAAACTGTTGGAATAGGTATCTATGCAAGAAGTGGTGCATCAACAGTTGAGCTCTCAAATGATATCAAGAAAAAGATTGTTCAAGTTAAAAAATCATTGCCTGATGAATTAGATTTAAGAGTTTCATTTAATCGAGCAAACTATGTGGAGGCAGCTATTCACGAAGTATATAAAACTTTAGTAATAGCTTTTATTTTAGTTGTATTAATAATTTACCTGTTTTTGGGAAATTTAAAGGCAGTTATAGTGCCTGCAATAGCACTCCCTGTTAGCCTTATAGCATCTTTTTTAGGTTTATATATATTTGGGCTATCAATAAATATTTTTGTCCTTTTAAGCTTTATTTTAGCTATAGGAATAATCACAGACGACTCTGTCATTATGACAGATGCAATATATAGACGAATAGAAAATGGTGAGTCACCATTGGTTGCTGCGTACAAGGGCTCTAAGCAAATCTCTTTTGCTATCATAGCAACAACATTAATTTTAGTAGCTGTTTTTCTGCCCTTAATTTTTATTGAAGGAATTTCTGGAACTTTGTTTAAAGAAACAGCAATCGCTTTGTCTTTTTCAATTGTTGTATCTTCTTTTGTAGCATTAACATTATCTCCAATGCTTGCTAGTAAATTTTTATATAAAAACACGACAAAAAAGAAATTTATACAAAAGTTTGAAAAAATCTTTTTGGGTTTTGCTAATTTTTATAAAGAAACTTTAGATGTAATTATTAATAAAACAAAAACTGTAAGTACTTTTATTGTATTAATAGTTGTAGCGTCAATATTATTATTTAGTTTTTCAAAAAAAGAATTGTTGCCCGTGGAAGATCGTGGGGCATATTTAATTATCGGTTCGACTGATGAGGGAAGTTCTTTTGAATATACTCAAGAACAAGCCCAGAAAGTGGAAGCAAGACTGATTCCTCTTCTTCAAGCTGAGGATAGTCCATATGCGAGATTTATTATGAGGGTACCTGGCTTTGGTAATTCAGCAAATTCATATAATAGTTTTATAATTATTGCTTTACTAGATGACTGGAAAAACCGAAAAAAAGGACAACAAGTTGTTTTGAGAGAAGCTATAGGAAAAATAGTAACTCTACCACAAGCGTTAGCCTTCCCTATCTCTCCACAATCAATAAGAGTTTCAAATTATAATAAACCTTTACAGATGGTTATTTATGGAAACACTTATGAGGAATTAGAGGAAAAACAAAAAAGTGTAATTCGAAAAATGAGAACAAATAAAAACCTCTCTAGAATTGAGTCCGACTACAACAGAAATAAACCAGAGATAAAATTGATAATTAACAAGAATAAAGCTAAAGATTTAGGTGTTTCAACAAAATCGATAGGTGAAACACTTGAAACTCTTTATGGAGGAAAAAAAATAACAACCTTTAATAAACTAGGTAAAGAATATCCTATTATTGTTCAACAATATTTATCTGACAGAAGAAACAAAGAGGGTGTTTCAAAAATATTCGTCCGTTCAGAAACAAATGAAAAACTAATTTCTTTAGCAAATCTAGTTAGTTTTAAGGAAGAAGGCTCAGCAAAAGAACTTGCAAGATATAATAGACAAAGAGCAGTAACGATATCAGCAAATATTAATGAAGGCTATACTTTAACACAGGCAATGAGTTTTTTAGAGGATGTGATGGCTGATATTGCTCCTGAAAATCAAATTACTTGGAAAGGAAAATCTGAGGAAATTAAAGAAACTAGTAATGAATTATTCATAATTTTTGCGTTAGCACTACTTACTGCATATTTAGTAATGGCAGCCACATTTAATTCTTTCATTCATCCATTTATAATTATTTTAACTGTACCATTAGCTATTTTTGGTGGATTAATATTTATTCTATTTCTAAATAGTTCAGTAAATATTTTTTCTCAAATCGCTTTAATCATATTGATAGGTATTTCTACAAAAAATAGTATTTTGATTGTTGACTATGCAAATCGAATTAGAACTATGGGGAAAGATATAACAGTAGCTGTTAAAGAAGCATGTTCAGCAAGATTTAGACCTATTATTATGACCTCACTGAGCACTATGATTGCTATGGTGCCTCTTGTAATTGGCAATATTGGTCCTGGTGCAGGTGAAGGATCAAGACTAGCTGTAGGTTCAACTATTTTAGGTGGAATGATAATATCAACTTTTTTTACCTTGTATATTACTCCATCGATGTATTTAGCGTTAGCAAAAAATACAAAAAGAATTGATGTAGTAGATTTAGAGTTAAAAAAAGAGTTATCTAAAAAATAATGTATTTATTTTTTTTGAGTAAATTTCTACATTTTGATAATTGTTTTTTATAGATATTAGATTGTTTCTGAACTTTCTTTGCCAAGCTTATTACTTTTTTATTTTTTTTATAATACTTATAATTTCCCCAGCCCTCATGATAAGCAAGATATTGTTTGAAAGCATCTTTCTTTGAAACTTTGAGAATAGACTCAGTTTTATTTGTATACCATCCAATAAAGTCCACACTATCTTTAAATCTAACTCTTGTTGCAAGTTTGTTTCCAGTTTCTTTTTTATATTGCTCCCAAGTACCTTTAACAGCTTGAGAATAGCCAAATGAGCTCGAGGGTCTTTTAAAAGGGATCACCTTAAAAATTTTTTGTCTTGGAGGTTTTGCTAACCAATCAAAGTCAGACTCCATCTTTATTATTGCTAGTTGAACATAAATGGGAGTACCCCACTTTTGTTCAACCTTTTTAGTATGTTTATACCAAAGATATCTTTCATCAAATATTGAACAACTATTAGCAGTATTAACTGGAATTGAGGAACATCCAGTCAGTAAAAAAAAAATTAAAATATAAAATTTATTTTTTAGAAACTCCATATTTATTTATAAGTTTCCTTACAAAAATTACAACAATCACTCCTAAAAAATTTCCAAATAAATCTGATAATTGAAAACTTCTTTCAGGTATAAATAAATGAAAAATCTCAAGAATTAACGATAATAAAACCAAATAAATAATTAAATTTTTAAATTGATTTTGGTTTTTAAAACTAAGAAAACCAATAGCTGAAATTAGAATAAATACATAAAAGTGATTCGATGATATTATAAAATCAGGTGTTATTTGAGGTTGCATCTTTTTATTACCATAAATAAACAATCCAACTAAACTACCTGGAAAAAGATATACAGTTATTAAAAAAATGTTTAAAGAATAAAAGATTATTCTATAATTGGAAAAAAATTTTATCATTTAATTATATAGTTTTATTTATAAATATATCTTAGAAATAATAATATGAGTATTTTAGTTTTAGTAAGACACGGTCAAAGTACCTGGAATCTAGAAAAAAGATTTACCGGGTGGGTTGATGTTGATCTTACGGAAAATGGAAAATCAGAGGCAGAAAAAGCAGGCATTTTGATTAAAAGTAGAGATATCAAAATAAATTTTTATTATTCTTCCCTGCAATTACGAGCAAACAACACTCTTAAGATAATACAAAAAGTTTTGAATGAAAAAAAAAGTTTTACTAGAGCCTGGCAACTTAATGAGAGACATTATGGAGCGTTAACAGGATTAAATAAACTTGAAATGAGTAAAAAAATTGGCGAAGATAAAGTACATGTGTTTAGAAGATCCTGGAATGTGAGGCCAGAGGTTTTAAATAGAGGTAGTAAATTTCACCCCCTAAATATTGATGCTTATAAAGATATACCTAGAGATTCGATTCCTGATACAGAGTCTCTTAAAGATACTTATGATAGAGTGATTAAGTATTATGAAGAAGAAATTAGAGATAAATTAAAAAACAATAATATTTTAATTTCTGCTCACGGGAACTCAATTAGAGCATTATGTAAAAATTTATTTAATTTAGATGATATTCAAATCTCTAAGTTGGAGATCCCTACAGGAAACCCTCTTATTATTGAATTTAGTTCACAGAATAAGATAATTCTTTGTGAATACCTCGATAAAGAAAGAGCTAAAGATCTTGTAGTTTTTTAAAAATTTCAAAATTTGTAAGATGGTAAAACTTATTAGAACTTTCAAAACCGTATAGTTCATTTTTATCTAAAAGTTCGTTCCAAACTTTAGTAATAGAAAAAGTATTGATATCGTATTTACTAAATATGTTTCTATTTAAAATTTGACAACCGATATATATAAAATTTTTACTATCATCTTTTTTTAACAAATTGTCTTTAATACTAAAATCCCCTTTAAGATTTTTATCAAAACTTAGCGCTTTATTTGCCATTAAAAGAATACAATTTATTTTTTTCAAAAAATAGAAGCTCTGCATTTTATTAACCTCATTAACATATTCCTCATTCCATAAAGTATCGGGATTTAAAACTAAAAAATCATTTTCCTTAGAATTATTAATCATATTTAAAATTCCACCTCCAGTATCCAAAATTATTTCTCCATCGGGTATGATTTGAATATCAATTGAAAAATTTTTTTTTTTAATAAATTCTAAAATTTTTTCACTTAAATAAAATGTATTTAAAAAGACTTTTTTAACACCTAATTTAGTGAGCATATTTATACAATTTTCTAGCATTGTTACATTGTTCAAAACCAAAAGTGGCTTTGGTGTTGCTAATGTTAATGGGTTCAATCTTTTACCAAGTCCCGCACATAATATTAAAGCTGTATTAATTTTCATTTAATTCTTTTTTAAAATATTTATTTAGTAACTTTTTTAAATCATCAAATAAAGTGTTCCCATTAATCCTATTATTAATTAATTTCCAAGTATATGGTATTAATTTAATATATTTTTTTTTTCTATCTCTAATAGCAAGTCGCATAAAAATTCCTATTATCTTAAGATTTCTCAAAATTGATAATATCTCGAAATCATTTTTAAATTTAGAACTCTCAAGTTTTTCCTGTTTGTTAATATAAAGATTATAAATTTTTTGTTTGAGACTTTTAGAAGTTTTGAATCTAACATCATCTATCAATGATGCTAAGTCATATGCTTTATTTCCTATCAATGCGTCTTGACTATCAATCACTCCTATTTGATTTTTTACTAACATCAAATTTGAAACGTGAAAATCTCTATGTACAAAAATGTTATTTTTTAATTTTAATTCATGAGTGAGAATTTTTATTATTTTTTTAAATTCTTTTGAAAATTTTTTTCTTTTGTTCTTTGAAAGTTTTTTTTTTATATACCAATCACAAAATAAATTTGCTTCTTTAATCAATATTTGATTA